>NZ_PUFI01000006.1:0-2831 GCF_004354645.1 Leuconostoc fallax
CCATGTTAACAATGTAATGACAATCAAGTACATCACCGCAATGATTGCCCACACTCTGAAGCCTTGTGAATTACGTGCCACAATTAAGGTTCCGGTCTGCGTCAATTCTAACAACCCGATCGCTGATAAAATAGACGTGTCCTTTAACGTAATAATGAATTGGTTAATAAAGCTCGGTACCATAATCCGCAACCCTTGCGGAACAATGACCTTCCGCATCGCTTTACCATATGGCAAACCTAATGATCGTGCTGCTTCCATTTGACCCTTTTCAACTGCCTCAAAACCACCGCGAACAAACGCTGCTGTATAAGCACCCTCATTCAATACCAAAGTGATAATTCCTGCTAAGAAGGCTGGTACCTTGGTACCAATAACTGTTGGTAAACCAATATAGATGAAGAATGCCAACACCATCAAAGGTAACCCACGGAAAATATAAATCACCGTTGTGGATACGCCGCGCAACCACTTTGTTTCACTGATACCTAGAATACCTAAGAAAATACCCCAGATAGAAGCCAAAATAATAGCGAGTACTGTTAACTTAATCGTTTCAATCAAGCCATCAATGAAGGCCTTTCGATTAGTCTTTAACAAACCAAGTACTGAATTATTGTCACTTGTTTTACCAGTGAAGTGTTCTTGGCTTTTACCAAGATAAGACTTCACAATTTTGTCATATGTGCCATCTTTTTGAATTGACTTGAGACCCTGGTTGAAAGCAGTTAACAAGGCTTTGTTTTCACCTTTTTTAACAGCAAAGCCATACCAACCAGCATTGCCCAGTTGCTTAGCATTCATGACCTTTAACTTAACACCATTTTTAATCGCATATTGGATAACCGGCATATCTTCAAATGTCGCAACCGAATTACCTGCCACGACATCATTATACATAACGTTTGAATCGTTAAAGTACTTAACCTTAAAGCCATATTTTTTTTGTAAACTTTTACCATAATCAGCTGCAGCAGTACCCGTTTTCAATGCAACTGTTTGTCCTTTTAATGCAGCTAAAGACGTAATGGTACTATCTTTCTTAACAATCCATGCAACACCAGTTTTATAGTATGGCGTACTGATATCATAAACCTGTTTCCGTTCATCAGTAATGACCATACCAGCAATAATACCATCAGCTTGTCCGTTTGCAACTAGTTGGGCTGCAGAATTAAAGCTCATTGGTTTTAATGTGTAGGTGAATTTTTCACGCTTAGCAATTTCTTTTAAAATATCTTGATCAATACCCACATATCGATTATTTTGATCTTGAAAATCAAACGGTGGATAACTCGCATCAGTTGTAATTGTATAATTCGGCTTTTCTGCAGCTTGAACGTCTGTAGTAGGTAAAATAAAACTTACCATTACAACAAATATTGATAGCCATAAACCAAGCCAACTAGCGCTTCGTATTTTGTTCATTATGCATGCATCACCTTACCCAAGAATTCGCGTAAACGATCATTCTTCGGCGCACTAAAGATTTGATCTGGAGCTCCAGATTCTTGAATCTTACCACTTTCAAAAAAGACAACACGATCCGCAACTTGTTTTGCAAATCCCATTTCATGAGTCACCACAATCATCGTAATCCCTTGTTTAGCTAAATCTTTCATGACATCTAAGACATCACCGACCATTTCTGGATCCAAAGCTGATGTTGGTTCATCAAATAACAAAATATCTGGTTGCATCGCCAAAGAACGCGCAATGGCAACACGTTGCTTTTGACCGCCGGATAATGACTTAACATTAGCGTCTGCTTTATCAGCTAAGCCAACTGTATCTAACAATTCACGGCCTAACTTCTCAGCCTCAGTTTTATTCAACTTCCCCAATTCAACAGGCGCCAACATGATGTTTTCCAACACTGAATAGTTATTGAATAGGTTAAAGTTCTGAAATACCATACCGATGTTTTCGCGTACTTTATTGATATCAGTCTCTGAATTACTAATATCAAAACCGTCCACAACAATTGTGCCACTATCTGGTGTTTCAAGTTGATTTAACATTCTTAGAAAAGTAGATTTACCTGAACCCGATGGGCCAATCATAACGACAACTTCACCGTTTTTGATATCTAATGAGATATCACGTAACACATGATTACTCCCATAAGATTTATTTACTTTTTCAACATGTACTTTCACATCAGTCATTTAATTTTTCATCCTTTTTTCTACCCAATTACTTAGCCATGTTAACAATGTAATGACAATCAAGTACATCACCGCAATGATTGCCCACACTCTGAAGCCTTGTGAATTACGTGCCACAATTAAGGTTCCGGTCTGCGTCAATTCTAACAACCCGATCGCTGATAAAATAGACGTGTCCTTTAACGTAATAATGAATTGGTTAATAAAGCTCGGTACCATAATCCGCAACCCTTGCGGAACAATGACCTTCCGCATCGCTTTACCATATGGCAAACCTAATGATCGTGCTGCTTCCATTTGACCCTTTTCAACTGCCTCAAAACCACCGCGAACAAACGCTGCTGTATAAGCACCCTCATTCAATACCAAAGTGATAATTCCTGCTAAGAAGGCTGGTACCTTGGTACCAATAACTGTTGGTAAACCAATATAGATGAAGAATGCCAACACCATCAAAGGTAACCCACGGAAAATATAAATCACCGTTGTGGATACGCCGCGCAACCACTTTGTTTCACTGATACCTAGAATACCTAAGAAAATACCCCAGATAGAAGCCAAAATAATAGCGAGTACTGTTAACTTAATCGTTTCAATCAAGCCATCAATGAAGGCCTTTCGATTAGTCTTTAACAAACCAAGTACTGAATTATTGTCACTTGT
>NZ_PUFI01000011.1:0-1017 GCF_004354645.1 Leuconostoc fallax
TATCTGGTTAACTTTGATCACATTAGTGATCAAAATTCATTTCTTTAGCCCCATCAAACGATCAGTTTGCTTTATGAAAGTGACCGCTTGATGGGGCTTTTTCGTTTACCTTTTGTCAAAAGGTAAGGTGTGACGAGCTTGACTTTGGGCGGCGTTGTGCGAAGCGCAATCGACACGATTTTGACTTTGAGGGGAGTCATGCGACTTTAAATAGAATTATTGATTAATAAAAGCCCCCTGACAAAAGTCGAAGGGGGTTTTTATTTTAGTTTGAGGTTTGCATACCTACTTAAAAAAGTAGGGCAGCAAAACGTCAAACAGGTATCAGCTAATTGCACCATAGGGTGCGCTGATACTCGGCTCAAAAGAGCCGACAGAGCCGTCTGCAAGACCCCTCGGCGAGCCCATCTTTACGAAGTAAAGTATAGTGGGTTATACTTTACTTGGAAGATAACTCCGAAATGAGGTGCATACAATGAGTTTTGCAGTGGCTAGAATGACGAAATTAAAAGCTGATAATTTAGTCGGCATTGGCAATCATGACCAACGGAAAACGACTAATCACAGCAACGAAGATATTGATGTTTCCCGCTCTCATCTGAATTATGATTTAGTGGCTGGGCGCACTGATAACTTTAAAACGGATATTGAAGCCTATATCAACGAAAACAAAGCGAGTAAGCGGGCAGTTCGCAAAGACGCTGTTTTAGTCAATGAATGGATTATAACCAGTGACAAAGATTTTTTTGAGCAATTAGATGAAGCCGAAACCCGTAAATATTTTGAAACAGCCAAACAATATTTTGCAGATAACTATGGTGACGAAAATATTCGCTATGCAGTTGTTCATATGGACGAGAAGACCCCTCACATGCATATGGGCATTGTGCCCTTTGATGATGATAAAAAGCTCTCAGCTAAGCGTATATTTAATCGTGAAGCCTTACAGCACATTCAAGAGGAATTACCACAGTACCTCAAAGAAAATGGCTTTGATGTTCAACGTGGTAACAAAAA
>NZ_PUFI01000011.1:1071-1766 GCF_004354645.1 Leuconostoc fallax
AAAAAAATAGAGACCGAAAAACAAGAGATACAAGCAAAGCTTGCAGATACTAAAAAACAGCTTGATGAAATCAGACCACGGGATACCAAGAAAATTGCTAGTAAACCCACCTTGATGAATAAAAATAAAGTCACGGTTGATAAATATGATCTCGCTGATTTGGAACAAAGGGCGGTGACTAGCGACGCTTATAACTTTGAAAAAATTCATCTGGAAGTAGAAAATCATAGTTTACGTAATGATTTGAGTGAAGCCAAGGGCCGCAACTATGAACTGAAAAAAGAAAATGAGCGATTGCAAAAACTAGTAGGAACGCTTCAAGGCATTATACGAAATGTTGATGAGTTTCTACACAAAAAACTAGGTATTAATTTACCTGAAAAGTGGCTAGAGCGTGCAGGACTAAAAGAACCGTCTAAAAAAGCCCCTGAAATCTCACAGGAACTCGACAGACATAAATCTGATGAATTAGGCGGTCCACATCTTTAAAACACTTATATGGGCTTAAAATGGCGTTTAAGAGCTTAATTTAACATCTCACTAGATTGAACGTAGTTAACTTTGTGTCTGTCAACGGTAAATCGAATTAAAGGGGCTTGCTGCTTTAGCAGTTAGCCCCTTTTTGAGGCTTTAAGGAGTTGATAGACTAGCGGATAAAAAACACTTTTGCGCATGCAAAGAAAAGCACACCTGCT
>NZ_PUFI01000007.1:0-712 GCF_004354645.1 Leuconostoc fallax
CTTACTGATTCAGAACCGGATACAGATTCGCTTGTACTTACTGATTCAGAACCGGAAATAGATTCGCTTGTACTTACTGATTCAGAACCGGATACGGATTCACTCGTACTTACTGATTCTGAGCCGGATACGGATTCACTCGTACTTACTGATTCTGAGCCGGATACGGATTCACTCGCACTAATTGATTCGGAGCTAGAAATAGATTCGCTTGTACTTACTGATTCAGAACCGGATACAGATTCACTCGTACTTACTGATTCTGAACCGGATACAGATTCACTTGTACTTACTGATTCTGAACCGGATACGGATTCACTCGTGCTTACTGATTCTGAGCCGGATACGGATCCACTCGTACTTACTGATTCTGAGCCGGATACGGATTCACTCGTGCTTACTGATTCAGAACCGGATACGGATTCGCTTGTACTTACTGATTCCGAACCAGAAACGGATTCACTCGTACTTAGCGACGTTGAACCAGATAATGACTCACTCGTACTTACTGATTCAGAACCGGATACAGATTCGCTTGTACTTACTGATTCAGAACCGGATACAGATTCGCTTGTACTTACTGATTCAGAACCGGAAATAGATTCGCTTGTACTTACTGATTCAGAACCGGATACAGATTCACTCGTACTTAGCGACGTTGAACCAGATAATGACTCACTCGTACTTACTGATTCAGAACCGGATACAGATT
>NZ_PUFI01000007.1:762-2611 GCF_004354645.1 Leuconostoc fallax
GATTCACTCGTACTTAGCGACGTTGAACCAGATAATGACTCACTCGTACTTACTGATTCAGAACCGGATACAGATTCGCTTGTACTTACTGATTCAGAACCGGATACAGATTCGCTTGTACTAATTGATTCTGAGCCAGATACGGATTCACTCGTACTAATTGATTCGGAGCTAGAAATAGATTCGCTTGTACTTACTGATTCAGAACCGGATACGGATTCGCTTGTACTTACTGATTCAGAACCGGATACGGATTCGCTTGTACTTACTGATTCAGAACTGGATACAGATTCACTCGTACTTAGCGACGTTGAACCAGATAATGACTCACTCGTACTTAACGATGTTGAGCCAGATAGTGACTCACTTGTACTTAGCGATGTTGAACCAGATAATGACTCACTTGTACTTAGCGATGTTGAGCCAGATAGTGACTCACTTGTACTTAGCGATGTTGAACCAGATAATGACTCACTTGTACTTAGCGATGTTGAGCCAGATACGGATTCACTCGTGCTCATAGAAACCGGATCTTTTTCATAAGTAACTATTGTATCAACAGAAAGGCTAGCTGGCTTATCACCATTTTTAATGTTATTAATGTCAACTATATTTCCATCACTGTCTTTCGCTGTAATCACATAGCCTGGCTTATCAACAAGAGTATCTGGATAATATGCTTTCGTCGCATCTGTTGAATCATTTACATATTGTGTTTCATTAAGAATTGTTCCATCTTCATCCTTAATAATGAGATTTCCCAATTTTTTATATTGATATTGTATATCTTGTGTTTGCTGAATATATGGATTTCTAATGTTATAGGTTGTATTGCTATTAACATATTGCACAGTCTGTCCAACCGGGATACTGTAGGTCGCTGATTTAACCCCGTTCCTATAAACATCAGCTTGCATTGTTCCAATACCATCTAATTGTGTGTAAATAACACTTGTACCATCATGATAATTTTTTTCATATTTAGCACCAATTTCTCCAAACTGAGACATTGTACCGTTACCATTATCATTAACGTCATCAGAATAGTAACCATTAATTACTTGCCCTGACGAAGTTGTATACGTTTGACCAGTCCATCCATTTTGTGTAACATTATCAGAATCGTTAATGGGCTTTCCTTCTTCATCCACATACGTTGTATTTTGATTTACATTCTTAGGAACAAAATTAGTAACCGTACCATAGGCATTACCAGAACTATCTGCAACAAATCCAACATAATTTGTTCTTAAAGCTCCACTTGATCTCTTTACAACTAGTGAATAGTTTCCATTTATTCCGTCGTAATAATATGTTGTTTTGGAAAATAATGAGGAAGAGATACTTGCTGTACTCTGACCCAACGTCAATTGTTTTTTTGCACCATTCGTACTTATTTCTTGAATGTACAATTGACCAGATCCATTGCGATCAATTGAGACAGAGATATCACCAACTTTGGTGCTACCACTATAAACTGTCAACCACTCAAAATCATATTTATTTTCATTATCCGAATTTCGTGGCATGCCACTCGGATATTCTGGGTCATTAACAGAAAATCCACTGTTCGTCTTTTCAAGAGTCTTTAAAACAGCTAACAAATTACTGTTTAACATTGCATTGTTAGTAGTAACAGAATATGTATTACGCGTTGGATATTCGGAAAGCGTGTTTGAATCAGTGACTGCCTCGCTTTCTATATTTTCTGAAATATTGCTATCCAAAGACTGTGTTTCTTTGCTATGCTCAGTCTCACTACCAACAGAACCCGATTCAGAATTTTTACTAGTATCGATTTCACTACTGCTCAATGACTCTGATACAGAAGTTGATGTAGACTCACTAC
>NZ_PUFI01000007.1:2661-104822 GCF_004354645.1 Leuconostoc fallax
CAGAATTTTTACTAGTATCGATTTCACTACTGCTCAATGACTCTGATACAGAAGTTGATGTAGACTCACTACCAACAGAACCCGATTCAGAATTTTTACTAGTATCGATTTCACTACTGCTCAATGACTCTGATACAGAAGTTGATGTAGACTCACTACCAACAGAACCCGATTCAGAATTTCTACTAGTATCGATTTCACTACTGCTCAGTGATTCTGATACAGAAGGTGATGTAGACTCACTACCAACAGAATTTGATTCAGAATTTTTACTAGTATCTTTTTCACTACTGCTCAATGATTCTGATACAGAAGGTGATGTAGACTCACTACCAACAGAATTTGATTCAGAATTTTTACTAGTATCTTTTTCACTACTGCTCAATGATTCTGATATAGAAGTTGATGTAGATCCACTATCAACAGAATTTGATTCAGAATTTTTACTAGTATCTCTTTCATTATCGTTCAAAGAATTTGTAGATACATCATTATCTTGGTCCGTTACATTGTGAACAGTAATCTTTGGTATAGTTACCTGATTTTTTTCAACAATAGTATCTTGTTCATCATTGCTTTTTTCTTTTGCAACATTCCCATCATCAGCAAAAATATCATTAGCAGCAATTATGGTTCCACCAAACAATGTACTGATTGCCACTATCCCTTTAGGAATATTGGTAATCAATCCATCAACTTTATTCGATCCTGACGATAAATCACTTTTTCGGTTGTTGAACGATGATAACCATAGCATCGTTTTGCATATTCCAGATGTAACCCACATCTTACCATTTTTATACATTTTAAAATGAGTCACTTGGTCTAATTCTACAAAATTATTACTCTTTTTTTTTCTCACTTTTAACCTCTAACCCGTTTATTACAGTAAGCATTTCCCACAATAAAAACTTGTTGTTAGAATAATTCTCGTTTAAAGAGGTTACTATTTCATGATAAAAAAAGAGAATTCATAATAAATAAAAAGACTTTGTACCTTTTACATCACTTGTTATTAAAATATTTTTATATCATTAGTGTTAACATGATTATTTTTATATAAAAAAAGAGAAAACATAGTAAAATAAAAGAATTTTATTAAAAACATTCAAGTTAATAATGATGTACTGGGGAATATGATATGAAAGATATTACAAAGTTAGCCACCATTTTAAATGCTGATGCCATTTTAATTGATTACAGAACAAAAAAAACAACCTATTTGAGTGAAATGACAGATACAGATAAATTAATTACTAATTTATTAATACAAAATATGGAATTATTATTAACTCATACTTATCAATCTCTAAGTTATCGATCTGGGCATATCTTAACTTGTCGTGTTGACACTCAAACTGTTATTTGCTTTTTATTTGACTATAGCGATATGTTCTCTAGTAATAATGAATTAATGATGATTAATTCATTATCTAATTTACAATCAATTTCTCAAGTAATTTATACTCTTTATACATACAAAAATGCGCCCGAAGAAGATGTAGTGATTCGCCATCTGGGAGAAAACTTTTCTGATGTGCAAAATACTCAACAAACTAAAAACCCACAGAAATTTTTTGACGCCGAAACAAATATTATTAAGGGAATAGTCCATTCCGATAAAGAAGCGCTTATTATTGCTTTAGATGATTTATCCCATGTCAAAATAATTGGTGAATATTTTGCATCAAATAACTTAATTCGTGGTGAAAAGGATACCTTAATATCGTACTTAGCCGTTATGAATCGTGCTATTATTCAGTGGGGATATCCCGTCCAACTCGCTTTTAAATTACATAACGAGCTTGTCCAAGAAATTGAACTATCCCACCGTTTCCCTGATTTCTTTCAGGTTATTCGAGAAATCACTTGGCAATACTTTAAAACTGTTCAGGAATATCGTATTCACAATTTTTTGCCATTACATCAACGTATCCATCGTTATATTGACGAACATATTGGTGAAAATATTACCCTTGACGATTTAGCAAGTGCTCTCAATACATCCAAAAAGAATCTCAATCCAGCTTTTAAAAAAGAATATAATGTTACGATTACACAATTTATCCGGCACGCTAAAATTGATGCAGCGAAAGAATTACTCATTGCTTCCGATTTGAATTTAGATGAAATTACTCATTTACTATCTTTCTCAACAAAAAGTTACTTTGTCAAAACATTTAAAGAAATTACCGGTGTAACGCCGGCGTATTTTCGCCAACATTTTTTTGATCAACACCTTCATTTATAAGAATGAAGGTGTTGATCAAATTTAGGATACAAAAAAGGATACGCTCAGACTAAGCGTATCCTTTTTTGTACAACTATTATAATGAATTAAAATATTAACTTATTGTTCTTCATACCAGCTATAGTGGAAATTACCTGAACGATCAACACGTTCATAGGTATGTGCACCGAAATAGTCACGTTGTGCTTGTAACAAGTTGGCAGGTAATACTGCTGCACGGTAAGAATCATAATAGGTTACTGCAGCACTCATTGAAGGTACTGGCACGCCTGATTGAACAGCCAAAGCCACAACATCACGTGCGGATTGTTGATACTTTGCAGCAATATCCTTAAAGTAATCATCTAACAAGAGATTGTTCAAATCTGGTTGCTTATTATAGGCTTCAGTAATATTTTGTAAGAACTGTGCACGAATAATGCATCCTGCACGCCATATTTGAGCTAACTCGCCAAACTTCAAATCCCAATCATACGTTTCAGATGCAATACGCAATTGTTCGAATCCCTGTGCATAACTCATGATTTTTGAGAAATATAATGCTTCGCGAACCTTTTCAACTAGATCTTCTTTGGCAGGAACCTTAACAGCACCATTGGGACCAGACAAAACCTTAGAAGCTGCAACACGTTCGTCCTTCATCATTGAAATGTAACGGGCATAAACAGCTTCTGTAATAACAGATTGTGGTACTTGAATATTCAATGCATCTTCTGAACTCCATTTACCAGTTCCCTTATTATTACCACGATCTAGAATCATATCAACGATTGGCTTTGACTTATCATCACCCAAATCATCTTCACGTGACAAAATATCAGCAGTAATCTCAATCAAATAGCTATCCAACTCACCCTTATTCCATTCTGAGAATATCTTAGACTGCTCATCAACTGAAATACCACCAACATAGCGCATGATGCTATAGCTTTCATCAATTAATTGTTCATCACCATATTCGATACCATTATGCACCATCTTAACGTAATGCCCAGCGCCATTTGGACCAATATAACTCACACAAGGCTTATCATCTTGCGGTGCACGAGCAGCAATTTGCTTCAAAATTGGTTCCACTAAATCGTATGCTGCTTTTTGACCACCTGGCATTAATGAAGGGCCTTGTAAGGCACCTAATTCACCACCAGAAACACCCATACCAATAAAGTTAATACCAGACTTATCTAACTTAGCATTTCTTGCCATTGTATCGTGGAAGTTCGTATTACCACCATCAATCAACACATCCCCCTTATCTAATAAAGGCAATAGTTCATCAATGACGGCATCCGTTGGCTTTCCAGCCTTCACCATCAATAAAATACGGCGAGGCTTTTCCAACGAAGCGACAAAGTCAGCAATTGTGTAACTTGGTACCAACTTCTTTTCGCTGTGGTCCTTCATCACCTGTTCAGTTTTTTCTGAACTCCGGTTATAAATACCAACAGTGAAGCCACGACTCTCAATGTTGAGTGCCAAATTTTTACCCATAACTGCCATACCAACAACGCCAATATTTGCTTGACTTACCATGCTAAAACTTCCTCCTTGTGTATCTAATCACATCATCATTGTAGCACTACCCCATCTTAAATGAAAGCGCTTAACTCATCTATTTTAAAAAAATTATTGCGATTACCCTTGATTTTTTATTTAGAGTAGTTCTATACTAGTAAGTAGTTTAGAACAATTCTAAAGGAGAATATGATGACACAGAATTTTATTAACCAAGAAGTTGCTGACTTTAATGTCAATGCTTACCAGAACGGTGACTTAAAACAAGTTACTAAGCAAGATATCTTAGGTAAGTGGTCTGTCTTCTTCTTTTACCCAGCTGATTTTACTTTTGTATGCCCTACAGAGTTAGGCGACCTAGCTGATCATTACGCTGAATTCCAAAATGCCAATACTGAAATCTATTCAGTTTCTGAAGATAGCGAATTTGTTCACAAGGCCTGGGCTGAAGCAACAGATACTATCGCTAAAATTCAATACCCTATGCTGGCTGATCCAGCCGGCAAGCTAGCACGTTTCTTTGACGTACTAGATGAAGAAGCTGGTCAAGCTTACCGTGCCGTATTCATTGTCGATCCTGAAGGTAAGATTCAATCATATACCATTAATAATATGGGTATTGGTCGTAACGCTGAAGAAATTTTACGTACTCTTGAAGCCGCACAGTTTGTTGCGGAACACGGTGACCAAGTATGTCCCGCCAATTGGCATCCAGGTGAAGAAACCATTACCCCTAGTCTTGACTTAGTCGGCAAATTATAATTCGAGGTTCTTTCATGACACAACCCCATATTTACGACACAATTATCATTGGTGGTGGACCAGCTGGCCTATCTGCCGGCATTTATTCAGGTCGCTCAACACTGGATACACTCATCATTGAAGGTGATCAAATTGGTGGGCAAGTCACAACAACATCTACTGTGGCAAACTATCCAGCAGTGGAAACGATTGACGGTACTGCACTTGTTAACAAAATGCAACAGCAAGCCAAAGATTTTGGCGTTCATTTTATCCATGATGAAATAAGTACCTATGATTTCAATGACACAATCAAAATGGTTCAGGGTAAACAATCCCGCTATTATGGTCGTAGTATTATTATTGCTACGGGTGCAAAACCTCGCCAAGTTGGTTTTGATGGTGAACAAGCATTTCGTGGTCGCGGTGTCGCATATTGTTCAACTTGTGATGGTGAATTATTCAGTGGCCTAGAAGTCTTCGTGATTGGTGGCGGCTATGCTGCCGCTGAGGAAGCGGATTACCTCACACGTTTTGCACGTCACGTCACAATCGTCATGCGTTCAAATGAATTTACCTGTGCCCCTCTCACCGCGGCTCGTGCTCTAGATAATCCTAATATTAGTATTTGGCGAAACACCGAAATCCAAAGCGTTAGTGGTGATAATTATTTGACATCAGCAACTTTTATCAATAACCAAACGCAAGAAACAACAACCTACCATGTACAAGATGGTGACAATACTTTTGGTATTTTTGTTTATGTCGGTACAGATCCACAGACGCAAATTTTTGATCATGATATCGCGCTTAATGATAATGGTTATATTATCGCTGATTGTCATCAGCAGACCAATATTCCTGGTGTTTATGCTGCTGGCGATGTCGTTGAGAAGCCATTACGTCAAATTGTAACTGCTGCTGCAGACGGTGCCAATGCTGCAACAAGTGCTGAACTTTATGTGACAGAGCAAAAGCGAAAACTTAATATGACTGTTAAACGTCAAGTACCTAAAAAATCAACGCAGCACTCTGAAGCAGCACCCAAAACAGCACTAAATCAGCAGCAACAAGTTGTTCCCAAGCATAGTGGCACTTGGTTTTCCGATGAAATTATACAACAATTACAGCCAATATTAGACCGACTCACCAAAAATGTTACATTATATCAATTTAAAAATACGTCAGACAAAAGCCATGAATTAAGCCAATTCCTCCAAGAATTTAGCCAATTAAATGAACATCTACACTATGATGACGTGACTTTAACTCAGCAAATTGCTGAAGAACATAAAATCGAACGTACACCTCATTTTGTAATATTAGATGAGCATGGTGAAGATACTGGTATTAAGTTTAGTGGTATTCCTACCGGACATGAATTGAATTCACTTATTTTGGCAGTCTACAATGTAGCCGGACCAGGTCAAACAATTGACAGTCAGCTTGCTGAACGTATTAAGCAGCTGCCAGTAACAAAACTAGCAATTGGTGTATCACTCACTTGTCATTTTTGCCCCGATGTTGTGGCCGCTTGTCAACACATTGCAGCACTAAATGACAATATTTCAGCGGAAATGATTGATTTACAGTTATTCCCAGAAATTCGTGAACAACGCCACATCATGAGTGTTCCGGCACTCATGATTGATCAAAATTCAGATATTGTATTTGGTAGTCAGACATTAGAGGATATCGTAACAGCAATTGAAACAGCTACTGTTCATGCTTAAATATAAAAAACAACTCGAATAATATTATTCGAGTTGTTTTTTAGTGTATTGATTGTTTAAACATGCAAAACCTTTTCAGCTTCGCTTTTGGCTTGACTATTATCCATCTTTTCAAATTGCTTCAAGTGATCTAATGTTGATAAGGTATTCTTATTACTTTCATCCATATAATGATTCCATAATGCATCTCGTAGTGGGGTATTGTCCTCGCTCCAATCAAATACCGTTGCCATTGGCTTATCTAGTAACTCAAACTTTTTATCTGCCATTTCCATGACCCCCTTATAATTACTTTTGCTTACAACTTAGTTATAGTTCTTTTGCACACAAAATGCAACCAAATACAAAATCGAAGTGATTAGAAAGTTGTTGTCAAATCATTAAAATGTTCAACACGTAATTCACCGTTATCATTAAGATCAAAAACAGCAACTGACCCATTTTGGGGGCGTTTTGCTTCTTTAAAATGACCAAAATATTGTGCTAAATTCCATATTAACTGTCCATGGCTCACTAATAGAATAGTTGCATCAGTTGTATTGTGATCTTGTAAGTGCCGTAATGACGCGCGCATCCGTTGCCAAAATATTTCAGCATTCTCGCCCATCCGTTGTGGATCAACTTGCTGACGAACATCCATAATTTCAGTCATATTGTGTGCTAAAGCAATATCATCTGACTTCACAGTATCCATATCAAAATAGCGCGCAACACTTCCCCACATCACAGCATTATCACCACCTTCAAAGCTGCCAAAATAGTATTCTCGCCAATCTGGTGTAAAATCCAAACGTGGTTGACGATATTGGTTTTCTTGTAAGATAAATTCAGCTGTGTGGATAGCTCTAGAAGTATCGGAAGCATAAGCAGCATCAAATTTAACATGCGCCAGCCTTTGGCCAGCTGATTGACCATCAGCAATGCCTTTTTCAGTTAATGGCGTATCTGCCCATCCTTGAACCTTATCTAATACATTAAATATTGTTTGACCATGACGAACCGCATAAATTTTCATTATTTTACCTCACTAGCTAAAAAACGAATCCTAAGGATTCGTTTTTCATCAAATTAATGACTACTTGTTCAAACGCGCACGCAATGTCTTTGTTTGTTCTTCATAGCCTGGTTTACCTAACAAAGCAAACATGTTTGTCTTATAAGCTTCAACACCTGGTTGGTTAAACGGATTAATACCAAATGTGTAACCTGAAGCACCAACAGCAATTTCAAAGAAGTAAATCAAATAACCCAATGAATAGGCATCTTGTTGCGGAATATGCACTGCTAAGTTAGGTACACCACCATCAACGTGAGCTAATGTAACACCTTGGAAGGCATTCGTATTAACTTCATCGACAGTCTTCCCTTCAAGATACTGCAAACCGTCCTTGTTACCCTCTTCTTCAGGTAAAGCAATGTTTGACACAGGATTGTCTAACTTGACAACTGTTTCAAATAAGTCTCGACGACCTTCTTGTATATATTGACCCAATGAGTGCAAATCAGTACTGAAGTTAGCTGAAGATGGATAAATACCCTTTTGGTTCTTACCTTCTGATTCACCCATCAACTGTTTCCACCATTCTGATAGATACTGCATGGTTGGTTCCCAGTTAATCAATAGCTCAGTTGTATAGCCTTTGTCATAAAGAATACGACGCAAAGCAGCATACCTATAAGCTTCGTTTTTACGCAAGTCACTATCAGAATATTCATCTTGTGCGTCTTTAGCGCCATCCATCAATTGTTGGATATCAACACCAGAAGCAGCAATTGGTAGTAAACCAACTGGTGTCAAAACAGAGAAACGACCGCCAACACCATCAGGAATCACAAAAGTTTCATAGCCTTCTGCGGCTGCTTCATCATGCAAAGCACCCTTGTTAGCATCTGTTGTTGCGTAAATACGCTTTTTGGCACCTGCTTCACCATATTTCTTTTCAAGCAACTTCTTAAAGACACGGAATGCAATTGATGGTTCAGTTGTTGTACCTGATTTAGAAATCACATTAACAGAGAAATCTTTATCACCTAATACACGAACTAAATCATTAATGTACGCAGATGAAGTTGAGTTACCAGCAAAATAAATCTTAGGTGCTTGACGCTCTTCATCACTTAATTCATTGTAGAAGCTTGGGTGCAAGAAATCGATTGCAGCCTTCGCACCAAGATATGAACCACCAATACCAATGACAACCAAAGCTTGTGAATCTGACTTTATTTGTTCGGCTGCTTTTTGAATACGGGCAAATTCTGCCTTATCGTAGTCAGTTGGCAATGTAATCCAATCAGAATATTCCGCACCAGCACCAGTACGATTGCGCAACTGTGAATCGGCCATCGTAATTAATGGTTGCATTTCATCTAATTCATGTTTTGCTACAAAATTCTCAACATTTGTTGTATCAAAAGAAATATGTGACATAATATCCTCGCTCCTTAAATAGTAACCGTTTACAATGTATATTGTATCACTATATCACTCAGTGGTATAGACCAAAACAAAAAAACAATTTCAAATTTGAAATTGTTTTTTATTTTTATGCAAACTTAGCAATATTACCTATCAAAATACCGCCGACAACGACTAATATTGTACCGACAACAATTAACTTCATCTGGTAAGATGTCTTCTTTTCACCCAAAAGGTAAATACCACCAAATGTACCAACAATAATACCCATCTGTGATAATGTCGTAGCAACCGCTTGTCCGACATTAGGATTGGCTGCTGAGATGAACATGAAAATATTTCCTGTTGCCCATACCAAACCTGTTACAATATTGCGCCATGTTGGTGCCTTGAACATTTTATCACCTTCGCGCAATACAAAGATGACAATCAAAAATGCACCAATCACTTGTCCAATAGACTGTGGACCTACGATAGCTGTCATATAATCAATACCATTATGACGTGTCTTAACAGCATCTGAAATATAACCTAGCTTATTCAATAAATTAGGCAAAACAAAGTACATCATAAAGCCTAATGTTGAAACAATAAGGTAGATCATCCCCTTCTTATTATCTGAAGGATTTTGCATACCTTGGCTACTACGTGACTTATCACGTGCTGAAATCAAAGTAGCACCAATAACAACAGTTACAATTGATAAAACACCAATTGCCCACATTTTGCCGTTCTTCCATTCACCCAAAACAGCAGCGGCCATCAATGCATTCATAACAATCTGTCCAGCTGTTGAGAGTGGAATCGCCAAGGACACGCCCATATCTTTAATAGCTAGGAACTGCCCTGCTGTTCCAATCGCCCATACTAAACCAGAAATAATCCCAACAACCCAAATACGACTATCAACGGTAATGCCATTTGGCATAACGAACAGAAACATTGTTGCCATACCAAATAGTAATGCACCAAATGTCATTCCCAATGTTTGTTGCGCAGCTGTACCACCCATTTTGGTGTTAACAAGTCCAACTGACCCCCATGCTAGGCCGGGAATTAAGGCCACTAAAATTGCAATATTCATAATATTTTAAAATGCTCTAGGTAGAGCACTTTCCTCCTTAGTTTTTCAACATTACATATTTTACATGATTGAAAACGTTTACACAAGCGCTTTACAAAATTTTCTGAAACCGTTTACAGTATCAATGGCCTTTTCCCATTTATATTAAAAAATCGTTAGTTTATTAGACCAACGACTTTAACATATTCTTAATACGGATGATTGTCATATGATGCCCACTTTTCATGGGAATCTTGAATACGTTTGAACATTTTTTCCATTTCATTGAGTGAAAAAGTCACTAGAACCGGCCGACCATGTGGACAATTATATGGATTTTCTGCCTGAGATAAATCATTAATAAGGGCTCTCGCTTGAGCATCATCAATATATAAATTAGCACGAATTGATCGCTTACAACTCATCATAATGGCTGTTTTTTCACGGAATTCAGCAACGGTTAAATGTCCATCTCTTAAAATCCAATCCACCATTTCTTTAATTGTTGCTTCTTCTTGACCCTTCATAAACCAAATGGGATGTTCTCTAACCACAACACTCGTTGGTCCAAAAGGTTCCAACTTGAGACCAACCTGTGCCAGACTATCTTCATGATCAGCAATACGTAACATATCACTAGCTGAATACTCAATAACAATGGGAACAAGTAATCGCTGTTTATCTTGTCCTACTTCACCAATTGCTTGGCGATAATATTCATATTTAACACGCTCTTGCGCCGCATGTTGATCAATTAAATATAAGCCATCTTGGCTCTGTGCGAACAAAAATGTGCCACTCATTTGCCCAATATAAGTAAGTTCTGGAAATCCTGTCTTTTCATTTTTCAAAATGTCTAAATCAACTTGTTCAGATTTTGAAACGGATGAATTGGGTATCAGTGTCGTTTGATAGTCAACCTTATTTTCAGTCACAACTTGATGTGATGATGGCTCAGTTTCTGGAAAAGCTGTCACAAATGGTTCAGTCGCATATTTCTGTTCAAAAGCTAATACTGTATCATGCTTTAAATCACCTTTATGATTAATCATAATCGTATTCGTTTCTTCTTGAACAGCTGAAGCTGTCGCTTCAAGACTTTCGGCATGCTCAGGCGTGCTGCTATTGACCGTCCACGGTGCTTTAGTTGTCGGCGCTATCGACGGTACTGACTGGCTTGTTGTGTGTGTATCGTGTTGATCATCTTTACGCTTAACTGATGTTGATCCGTACAAATTATCATAAGCATCAGGAATGAGATTTTCTTGACTGAGCCGCTGTTTAATCGTTGTTATGAGTAACTCAGATAATTCAGCTTCCTTCGTCAAACGAATCTCTGATTTTTGTGGGTGTACATTAACATCAATGAGTAGCGGATCTGTATCAATATTAATGACGCCCATTGGAAATCGCCCAATCATTAATTTAGAGCCATAACCTTTAATAATTGCATTAGAAACGGCAAAATTTTTAACAAATCGATGATTCACCAATACTGTCAAATATTCACGTGATCCCCTTGTTAATTCTGGTAGTGATACATAGCCACTCACATTGAAGTCATCATTTTCACCCTGAATGTCGATCATCTTTTGCGCAACATCACGCCCGTAAATTGCAGCAATAACCTGTTGTAAATGACCATTCCCCGTTGTTTTCAACAGACTTTTACCGTCACTTGTCAAAGAAAATGCAATTTTTGTGTATGACAAGGCCAATCGATTCAAGATATCCACAATTTTAGCTAATTCTGTTTTAGGTCGCTTTAAATACTTCAGCCGCGCTGGCGTATTGTAAAATAGGTCTCGAACTGTGATTACCGTGCCAATACGGCCGTTTGCCGGTGTCTGTGATACTTGTTTACCACCTTTAATGTGATACATCACACCTGTAGATGCAACTTGAGTGGTTGTATTTAAAGTGACATCTGATATCGCAGCAATTGAAGGTAATGCTTCGCCTCTAAAACCAAGTGACAAAATATTAAAGAGATCGTGCCGACTATTAATTTTACTCGTTGCATGTCGTGTAAAAGCTAATGGCACGTCTTCTGGTTCAATTCCACCGCCATTATCAACAACACGAATCAAAGACTGTCCTGCATCCTCAACAATAATATCAATCTGTGTCGCCTCAGCATCAATCGCATTTTCAACCAACTCTTTCACCACACTAGCTGGTCGTTCAATAACCTCACCAGCCGCAATCTGGTTAGCGAGTAAATTTGATAATTCGTGAATCTTATGCATATTAGAACCCCTTATGCCATCTATTACTTTTCCATTTGCTTCAACTCAGCTAACTGGTTCAATGCTTGAATAGGTGTCAAATTGTTAATGTCGATCTTTGCTAATTGATCTAAAATAGCTTGCGTTGATTGATCAATATCCTTTACGACAAACAAGGCAGTTTGATCCGACATTTCATTTGCATCTGGTTTAGACACATTATTCTGCATATCTAAATCAATTGGTTGTTGATGCTCTAGTCGAGATAAAATATGTTCTGCATTTTGAATAAGGCCGTCTGGTAAACCAGCCAATGCAGCGACATGAATACCATAAGATTTATCAGCAGGTCCCGCTTGGATTTGATGTAAGAAATGAAGCTCCCCATTCTCGTCTTCGGCAGCACCCACATGAACATTTTCAATATTAGGGTACTGATGTGCTAGGACAGTTAATTCATGGTAATGTGTTGAAAATAATGTTTTTGCGTGCACATGTTGGTCAAGATATTCAATAATCGCTTGTGCTAAAGCCATACCATCGTAAGTTGCTGTGCCTCGACCCAGTTCATCAAATAAAATCAAGGAATGATGGGTGGCTTCTTGCAATGCATAGTTAGCTTCTGCCATTTCAACCATAAAGGTTGACTGCCCTGTGGCTAAGTCATCACTGGCACCAATTCTTGTAAATATCTGATCAAATATTGGTAATTCAGCTTTGTCAGCCGGTACAAAGCTCCCCATTTGTGCCAAGATAACAATGAGTGCTAATTCCCGCATATAAGTTGATTTTCCTGCCATGTTGGGACCTGTAATTAACTGAATCGTCGTTTGCTTATCTAGATATACATCATTAGCGACAAAGTCCCCATTTGGCAACAGTGCTTCTACAACAGGATGCCGACCTTTTTCAATCCGGACCGTATCATCGTTCGTGACAAAAGTGGGGCGCACAAAGTGCTGGTTATCAGCAATATCTGCTAAACTAGCTAAAACATCGAGCCGGGCAATTTGGCCTGCCAATTTTTGAAGACGCGTAATATTCGTTTTTACCCGTTCCCGTATCGTCACAAAAAGCTCATACTCACGCTCTGTCCGCTTAGCCTGCGCTTCAATAATTAAACGCTCATGCTCTTTTAATTCAGGTGTGACAAAACGCTCAGCATTGGTTAATGTTTGTCGGCGTTCATATCGTCCCTCTTCTAATTTCGCAATATTAGACTTGGTCACTTCAATAAAGTAACCAAAATTCTTATTATAACCAATTTTCAAAGAATTAATGCCGGTTGCTATTCTTTCTTTAGATTCCAATTCTCCTAACCATTGCTGATTATCATGGAGTACTTGACGATAAGTGTCGATTTTTTCGTCAAAACCATCTCGGATGATATCGCCTTCTCGCACGCTAACTGGTGGATCATCAACAATCGCTTCTTCTATCAAGCCAGATAAATCCAACATGGTATCTAATTCATCTGCAATCTGATGCAAAACGTTCTCATGCGGTAGCTCAGAAAGTGTACTTTTAATCCCAGGAACAGCCGATAACGATCGTTTTAATTGGATTAATTCGCGCGCATTCATCGTACCCATTGCAGCTCGCGCAGCTAAGCGCTCTAAATCATATACAGATTTCAAATGATCTTGCAGCGCACCACGTGTAAAAAATTGTTCTTGAAATGCTGCAATTGTATCCAATCGTTGCGTAATATCATGATGATCACGCAGAGGTTTTAGTAACCACTGTTTCAATAAGCGACCACCCATTGCCGTCTTAGTCGCATCAATCAATCCTAATAGACTACCGGCCTTTTTCTTAGTACGTGAATTCTCAACTAAATCTAAATTAACACGTGTATTATGATCAAATTTTAGAAAAGATAATCGCGCGTAACTTGTAGCAGGTACAATATGATCCAAACTGCGACGCTGCGTATCAAAAATATAATTCAGCAATAATTCTGTTACGCTTTTCTGGTCCGTATCTAATAACGACTGTGTTAGAAAACTAATCGTTGCGCTTGGTGATTGCTGTACCGTATAAGAAACCACAATCCCACGTTTACCAATTTTGTCAATTAATTGTATTTGCGGTTCAATCCCATTATCTTTGAGTAAAACAACTTCCTTAACTTCTAAGCTATCTAATTCATCCAACACCTCTGGTAATCGTGCAATATTTGTCGTTTTCAATTCACCAGTAGATAAATCAATATAGGCTAAAGAAAAAGTTTTATCTGATGGTATAACCGCCGCTAAATAATTATTTTCACGTTCACCACCGATACCATCTGTCATTTTTGTGCCTGGTGTAATCAGTTGCACAACATCGCGTTTAACCATCCCCTTAGCTGTTGCAGGATCTTCCATTTGTTCAACGATGGCAACTTTGTAACCTTGATCAACGAGAATATCAATATAATTTCGCGCAGCATGATGCGGGATACCCGCCATTGGTACTGGATTATCTGAATTCTTATTCCGCGCTGTTAAGGTAAGTTCAAGAATCTTAGCACCTAATACGGCATCATCTTCGAACAACTCATAAAAATCCCCTAAGCGATAGAAAACAAAGGCATCTGGATATTGTTTTTTTATTTCATGGTATTGTACCATCATTGGCGTATCTGCTTTTGCCATTCAATTACCTCATTATTTATACTGCTATTATTTTAACATGCTTGATTTAATACAAAAAACCGCTGCCCACGCTATTCATAAGCTAGAGACATACGGTTAGACATTAATCATGATAAATAGCTGCTGTTGTCTCGACTAATAGCCGAACATATTGACGATTCCCCTCTGGCTCTGGATGAACGCCATCACTGGCAAACCACTCAGGATGTTGCTTTGCCTTACTATACCAATCAATTACATGTAAATTTTTGTACTGACGATTAGCTTTCTTTAATAACTGGTTATTTTCATCTTGCCATGGTCGATTAGGGACATAGCTATTGACCCAAAAAACTTGTCGCTTGCGACCGAAACTTTGCATCATCTGTTCAAGTTCTTGTTGCTTGATTGTGCCATTTGTACCAATACCCACTAAAATATTTGGTGCTAAATTGTCTGTATCCGACCAATTTCCCACAATAGATACAGCATCATGTGTTTGCCTACCCACTTTAGCATCGACAATAAAGTGGTTGTTAATCTCTTGCAAATATGGTGCCGTATCTAACATGACGGAATCGCCAACCGCTTTAAAGTTCAAAGCTTTAAAAATTTGATAATCAGCTTTTTTTAATTGATATTTTTTGATCATCTTTAGGTCGTTTTGAGTTAACGGTTGTTTTTTGATATGTTGGCGAGGCCCCGCACCTTTTAATTGGTTCTGTTGCTCAGCTACTTTGTTTTGCTGTGCTATGCGCTCTTGATTACGCGATAATTCTTTTTGTAAATGTGTTTTGGGCATAGATATACCTGCCCGATGACTCGTTAACCCTTGCGCAACAAAGAAAATCATAATAATTGATACAATGCCTGTACCAAAGAAACGATTACGTGATGCAGTTAACCAATACCAAACATTTTGAAAATCAGCGCCCCTTCTAAACGGCTGTTCAATATAACGATAACTAACTTCGCTTAATAATAAAACCAAAATTAATTCAATCACATTATGCCACATGTTGGGACGGAAGTGTGGTATCAATCGTTCATAAAAGACAAATACTGGTAATTGATACAAATAAATACTATACGAGCGTTTACCTAAATAATTCAAGAAACCATTATCTAACCACTGTGACCAGATGCTTGCTGGATGCACAACGATAGCAATGAGTACTGTGGCAATCAATGTAAACAAGAACATCATGCCATAATAAGTACTTGGATGTTGCCCATTAATATATAAAATACCAAATATCATGAGTACCAAAGCAATGGCGCCAATTATATTTAAACGTTGCTTAGATTGTTGGTCAATAAAATGCGATAGTCGATCAGATGGCCACATAAATGCCAATGCAGTGCCTAATAAAATAGCAAACAAACGCGTATCAGTACCATAATAGACACGATTAATCATGTCTGGCTGATATAATAATGCCATCAACAATGCACTCACAACTGCCATGAATGCTAAACCGATACTAATGACTCGCCGTTTCACACGATGCTTCAATAAAAAGTTAATGATAAATGGCCATACGAGGTAAAATTGTCCCTCGATTGATAAAGACCATAAATGGGTAAATGGTGAAGCACCGCCAAATTGCTGGAAATAAGATTCACCATGTGAAATTGACCAAAAATTATACACATAAAATAAATTGGTCAAGACTACATAACGAAGGTTATATTGTAAATCAGGTGTGAATAACAAAATCACAATGGTCGTCACAATAAGCATGACAACTAATGCCGGATACAACCGTCGTAATCGACGCAGATAAAATTGATAAGTACCGATATATTGATCTTTATCAAATTCTTGTACTAATAAATCAGTAATAAGATAACCTGAAATAACAAAGAATAGCGGTACCCCTAACCAACCACCAACCACTTTTGTTGGCATAAGATGAAAAAGTAAAACCCCAATTACAGCAAAAGCACGTAAACCATCTAAACCCGTGATGTAGCGTTTCCCCCATTGTCGCCCATTGAGCAAATTCATTATCCCACTCCTAATGTCGCTTTGATTAGTATAGTAAAAAACGTAAACTGCCCTACTAGTTTACGTTTTTTACTATTAAATGTCAATTGTTACATTTTTATTTCTAAATCATTTTTTGTCGTACCGCGACGTTCAATCGTATGCGGTAATGTAATTTGTGTATCTTCTAAAATTTCATTATTCATTAACTTAGTTAGCATTCGCATAGCAACCGCCCCAATATCATATTTCGGTTGTGAAATTGAGGTCACTGCTGGTCGCGTTACAATAGCGAACTTAGTGTTATTTGATGTAACGACTTCAAAGTCATCAGGTACTTTAACACCCTTATCAATCATGTAATTCATAATGCCTAAGGCAACTTCGTCATCATAAGTAATCGCAGCCGTTGCCTTAGCAGCAGTAACACGTTCAGCTACCTGCATTCCTGCTGCGTAATCTTGATGTGATGTAAAGACTAATGATTCATCGTAGTCAATCCCCATCTCTTCCAACGCATCCTGATAGCCCTTCAAACGATACTGCTTATTGATCGCATGCGTTAGCGGTCCAATAACCAATGCAACCCGTTGGTGACCATTTCTAATCAACGCTTTAGTCGATTCTCTAATAGCTGCTACATAGTCAATATTGACACTTGGCAAGCTACCATCACTTGTCAAAAAACCCGCTAAAACAACCGGCGCATCGACACTAGCAATGGTATTAAGTACTTCGCGATCCAGTTCGTTGCCCATAAAGATAATGCCATCAACTTGTTTCGTTGCCAAATTGTTAACAGCCATCGTTTCACGAACAGGATCTTCGTCGGTATTCGTTAACAAAACGTCATAATGGTACATATTTGCTACGTCATCAATACCACGCGCTAATTCCGAATAGTACATATCTGTTACGTCAGGCATCACAACACCGATAGTCGTCGTCTTTTTTGAAGCTAATCCTCGAGCCACTGCATTAGGATGATAACCCAATTCATCAATAGCAGCCAATACCTTACGTTTTGTTGATTCCCTAACATTGGTATTGCCATTAACAACACGTGATACAGTCGCTAATGAAACACCCACGCGACTGGCAACATCATAGATTGTTGCTGATTGTTTTTTCTTCATAAATTCACTCCCAAATATTGATAATTTAATCGTTAAAATGCTTTTTTATTTTATACAATCATTATTATAACAAATTTTTCAAAATATGCAAACGCTTACAATGTTAACTAATTATTGTTTTCATGTTTTTTTCACGTTATTTACAAAAAAATATCATACCATAATAAGCGTATAATGAAAGCACTTTATCATTTAGGAGTTATGTTATGAATCAAAGCAAGCTTAATGAATTGAATAACTGGCTACAACACAATAATCTAGACGGCGCGATTATCACGAACTATCATAGCGTTGCTTATTTAAGTGGTTTTGAATCTGATCCGATTGAACGCGTTTTGGCACTTGTCATACTCAGTGGTAAAAATCCATTTCTCTTCGGTCCAGCTTTAGAAGTCAACAGTATGCAAGAAAGTGGTTGGCCATATACTGCAATAGGCTATCAAGATCAAGAAAACCCATGGCGTAAACTGGCGCAACATATCCAAAACACTTCCAAAGGCAGTCAACGATTTGCAATTGAAGCCGATAATTTAACGGTGCATCGTTTAAATGCGCTTCAAAATGCACTCCCTACTGGTGATTTCAGTACAGATATTACTGAAAAAATTAACCAATTACGGCTGATTAAAACTTCCAGTGAAATCCAGCATATGTTAGCTGCTGGGCAAGATGCGGATCGCGCCTTTGAAATTGGCTTTCAAGCACTGCATGCTGGTGCTTCAGAATTAGAAGTCGCTGCGGAAATTGAATATCAATTGAAAAAAAGTGGTGTGCCTAGCATGAGCTTTGACACTTTGGTTCAATTTGGTGATCACGCCGCTGATCCCCATGGTACAACTAGTAACCGGGCCTTGAAAGCCAATGAATTAGTTCTTTTTGACCTAGGTACAATGACGCAAAATTATGCTTCCGACGCGTCACGAACTGTCGCTTTCGGTGCTGTTCCAAAAGATATTCACGATATTTACGATGTTGTTTTGCATGCTCAGCAGGCTGCTCAACAACAAGCAAAGATTGGTATGACTGCCGGTGAGTTAGATCACATTGCCCGCCAAGTTATTGAAGAAGCCGGCTACGGCCAATATTTCAACCATCGCTTGGGACATGGACTCGGTTCTAGTGTTCATGAGTATCCTTCAATCATGCCTGACAGTCATCTGATCCTTCAAGAAAACATGGTGTTCTCAATAGAACCCGGTATCTACATTCCTGGTACTGCTGGTATCCGTATTGAAGATAGCGGCTATCTGAGTGCAAACGGCTTTATTCCCTTTACACAAACCACTAAAAATTTCACAGTTCTATAAAATAAAAACAACCGTGCATAACGGTTGTTTTTATATATTGAGTCGTTTTGCAATCGGTATTAATGCACCAGCAATCAATGGTACCAGAATAGCACCAGTGATAACTTCAAAGATACCATTAAACCAAACAATGCCAATCAACCACCCTAAAATATTGTGCGTTGGAATACCCGTAAAATTAGTCTGCATGATGCTAAAGCCAATTGTTGTTAAAATAACAACACCCACAGTATTAATCAAAGCAGCCAAAACACCTAAACTAGCTAAACCAACAGTTTGTTTACCAACATGTTGATTTTTAAAATATCGTTGATAGATAAAGCCAATCAATAGGCCAACTGCTACTCTTGGTAATAGTGCGGTAAACGGATTTTGAAACATTAACGAGCCAATTGATCCTGGTGTTGTCCAAGCAATATATAATGTTGTTAATCCCCAAAAGCCACCCAAAACGGCACCATATTTTGGTCCAACTAAAATGGCACCAATTGCAACAGTAAATTGAACAATCGTTGGTGCAGCACCAACGACAAAAGCGCCTAATGGTAGATAACCTAACCAACTAATAATGGATTGTACAAGGACAATTGCCATAAAAAAAGTTGTTATCATCAAATATATCGTTTTTCTATTTTTCATAAACTCTTCTCCATAACGCTTCATCGATTATAACATGTTACATTAAAACCCCTCAAATCATTTGCATACCAACAGATTTACCCGTATAATCTTATTGTTAAGCGCTTATAGTTTAACGGGATAGAACGGGGACCTCCTAAGTCCTTGATCCCAGTTCGAGTCTGGGTAAGCGCATAAATTACTTTATTAAGCGACGGATGTCGCTTTTTTTGTGAAATCAACTACAATGATAAATAGTAACGAATACCATTATGATTGATGATATTTAATTTTTTAACAATCCTTGTTATATTTATCACATTAAGTGGTATAATACTATTTGTTGTTTAATTACATTTAGTTAGGAGAACGGGACTATGTTTAACATAGAAAAGCCCAAGGCACCCCTTGGCGCAATAATTTGGAAGAGTATTTGGTATGGATTCATCGCGGGAATGATTTCAGGTATGGTTAAGATTGGTTGGGAGGCCATTTTGCCACCTCGTACATTAGCACGCAATGCAACTAATCCACCACAACATTTACTCGAACAGTTGGGGATGTCACATGATACAACGCATGCGTTTGTTTATTATTCCACTGATCAAAAAGTATTTTATGTTGCATTAATTATTCACTTTGCCTTTTCATTGGTTTTTGCAATGCTATACCTCTTCTTAGCACAATTCTGGTCAAAGGTTACACTTTGGCAAGGTGCTTTATATGGTATCGCCATCTGGATTGCCTTCCATGTCATTATCATGCCTGCTATGGGAACTGTTCCACCAGCATGGCATCAGCCATTTGACGAACATTTCTCCGAATTCTTCGGTCATATTGTTTGGGCATGGTCAATTGCAGCAGTTGGTTTCTTCTTAGCTGCTAAAGACAAATCTAAGACATTGGTTAACTTATAATATAAAAAAAGCAGTCACAATACATTAATTGTGACTGCTTTTTTTATTCCATAATTCCTAAGAAATAGCCAATACCAATAAAGACATTTCCCCATAAGAACGCACCGATAACAACATTTATCATATAAAATTTAAATGGCATCCCCATAATACCAGTAATGTAACTCGTCATATGCCGCACGCCAGGGATATAGTAACCAAAAATCACTGCAAAATGACCATATCGATGAATACATTTTTGCGCCCAAGTATAGGCCTTGCGATGTTGGAATCGTTTTGTAAACAATTTTCCCGAGTATTTCCCAATCATATAACTAATCGCCATACCCAGAGATGATGAAAGTGTTGCCACAACGATCGTCAAGAAATAAGTGAGGTGACCATTTCTAACAAAATAACCGGATACCGTCAATAAAATTTCATCGGGAATCGGTAAGCCAATTAACCCCAATACCATCGATGCAAAAATAATAAAATAACCATATTCTGATACTAATTGTTCTATTTGACTGACTGCCAATGTGCCCGTCCCCCTATGATATCACCAACATTGATTAGCATACCTTCTGTTAATGTACTAGATAGCTTATATTCTGACTGATCTAGTAGTAGTAATACCGATGAACCAAAAGAAAAAAAGCCAATTTCTTCACCGATACACTGTTTTGTCGGTACTTGAGTGAGGTGTGTCGTAATTGAATTAATATTCATTGCTCCAATCGCAATAAAATATGATTGCTCATTCATACAGTACACATGTCGATAATTCTTAGCATACAATTTTTCCGTGTATTTGAGACCCATATCATTAACCGGATAGGAATATTTCCCCAAGGCTTTTTGATATTGAAAACTTGCAGTCACTGGTGCATGGAAGCGATGATAATTTGCTGGACTTAAATAAAACAAGACACAGGCATAGTTATTTGTTATGTCCACTTCTTGTCCGAGCAATTCACTTAGTGTATACGTTTGATTTTTGATTAAAAACTGTGTCTGCCCTTTAGTTTCACCAACGAAAGCAATTTTACCCTGCACAGGACTTATAATGTCATCTGTCGTCATATCAAGATTGCTTAACTCTTGTTGCTGGCTGAATGGTAAGCACCTCGTAAAGAAATCATGCAAACTAGCATACTGCTTACCATCATCTTTAATCTTAAAAAGCGCACGATATGGTGCTATAAAAAAACGACTTAAACGTCGTCGACTTACTCGATTAATGAACGTTGAAGTCATCATATTATTACTCAGTGTACAGACGAAGTCATAAGCGAATTTATTCACTATCTAGCATTCCTTTCAAACTTGGTACTTTAACTGGCATAATCATACTTATAGCTAAAATCAGAATCACAAGAATGAGAAAATATAAATTTAAATTCATGCTAATAACTAATACAAAAGCTGCAAACGGAATAGGTACGCCATGAAAACACGATTGATTAGCATATTTTGTATTATACAGTGATAAACGAAAAGCACCTGCTAGCAAGAAAAACATTAGCATAATAGCAATCGTACTATCATAATGACATTTAATGAAAATAAATAGTGATGGAATAATACCGAATGCAATATAATCAGCAAAAGAATCTAATTGTGTGCCTAATTCACTCGCAACATTTAATTTACGTGCTACTGCGCCATCTAATACATCAAGCACTAGCGCAACAACAAAGAACCATACCCATAAATTAGTTGTGCGTGACACTAACATAAAAATGCTGATAAGACTAAGGGCCATACGAAAAGAAGTTAAAATGTTAGGTAAAACTTTAAAATTAATCATATAACCATCCTAACAGCTGATATGTCCTTTTTAAGACATATTTAAACTTTCTTAATTTTTGATAACGTTTACGCTGTTATTTTACTCGTACTAGTTTTTTGGTTGCCAAATTTTCATTCTAAAATTCAACAATCACAGCACGCATTGTTCTTATCTCGTTATGAATGTTTAATCGTTACAATTAATGCTGCTTTGTTATTATACGTTCTCATACAGATATTATCTCTAACCATTATTTTAGCGTACCGTTATAATGCCGTTGCTTGTTATAATGATAAAATCCCGGATTACGCAAAGGTAACCGCTGAATACAATAATTTACAAAATCATCATACACTTCTGAGCGCTGATGAGCTGGTATTTTTTGCCAAGCCAAATTATCTCGTATCCCCTTTTTAACAATATCCGCATAGCGACCAGTTGGATAGTCCTTTTCATACTGCCAATATGTGGTCTGATAGCTATTCGTCGCTAATCGGCGAATATCAGGGTCGTCTGGATGTTGTACATCCAACCGCCGATGACTATGATGATCCAAGAAATCTAGCGTCACATTTTGTCCGATTGGTAAGCCATAATTGAATGATGCCGTATTAGCAATTGCAGCAATTGTCGTTAAATCATAGTGCATCGGATCGCTATCCACCATCTGATTAGAATGAATTTGATAAAGTGTCCATTCACTCACAAACTGACCGCTCACTAAATCCACAATAAATTCTGACATACGACTATGCTTTGTCACTTGTATTTTCATATTTTTAGGATAGTCCCATGTTTGATGACTCAAAAAGCGGTTATGATAATTAGCACCAGTACTATAATCAAATTTCAAATGAAACTTTTGACCATATTTTAAGAGCTTCTCCAAGTCGTTACTACCCGCAAAATGCTCTCGAATATAGATAATATTATGTCGATCGATGTAACTCCTAAATAAATGAATTTTTCGTGCCACATCAGCATGAGGCCCATCTGTCGCATATTGTTTTAAAGATTTTTTAGGAAATGCCCGTTGCACTTGTTTTCTTAAATAGCGCAAAAATTGGTCATGTGGCGCCATTGTTGGACTAAAACTGTAGCGCTGTCCTAATTGCAAAAAACCGTGCTGATCAATCACTGCTGTGCATTGCTGTAGTATTAATGCCAACTTATCTGCTGCTGATAGTCGACTAGCACGATACATAACTGTATATAGCGGTGAACCAATTTGATAACAATTTTGCTTAAGCTCTAGCGCAAGTTTGGGTTTCATTGGCGCAACAACACGACGAAATATACTGCTGACATATCTCCGGTAAGCCTGAATTGCAGCAAAATCCCACCCCTCATCTTTTAAAAATGCTGCTGCCTGTGTTGTACTTAATTCATTCGCCATACTGATTACTGCCTCATCTTTATCCATGACATCATGAGTTATTATAACGCGTATTGTTTCATCACATCAAAAAGACCACCTTATCAGCTTAATGATAAAGTGGTCATATGAGTGCAGATGGCGGGAGTCGAACCCGCACGCCCTAAGCGGGCACAGGATCCTTAATCCTGCGCGTCTGCCAATTCCGCCACATCTGCAATACCATACTATTATAATCATTTTTATTAGAATTATCAATAGTCTAATGTCATTTATGTTCGATTAATTAACTGTAATCGCCCACCACATTGTCGGCAGCGATAATGCGTAACTTGGAACCGTCTAATACGAAAAATATCATGTCGATTTTCACACTGATAATGCCAATAATGTTGTGATATTGCCAATTTAGGTGCATATCGTATACCACCAACATGAGCAAGTAATGTTTTAAAATCCTGGTCCGCATGACGATACCCTTTATGCATCAAATGTAAATGATAATGCACCAATTCATGCTTAATAATCGCTTCAAATTCAGGAACACTAATCATTTTAGGATTGAATTCCAGATTATGTGTTTTCAAAATATATCGTCCACCCGTTGTCCTTAAACGCACATTAAATATTGCTTGGTGCTTAAAAGATCTTTTGAAATCCTGCTGTGATATTTTTTGTACTAAGTTTTGTAATTCATCATTCGTCATCCATTTTATTGTACAAAAAAACAGCGACGTTTGTCGCTGCTTTTTATCTACTAGCCATCATAATTTTCTGAATATTCGTTTGAATTTTACCCATGTAATCTTCTTGGTCTTTTTCAGATTTTTTGAAAGCTTCATTGTCGACACTTTGGTCTGCAATATGCAATGCATCACTCATCATCTGTGTTGCGTCAGCATAGTTTTGATAGTTTTTAACTAAACTTTTATGTGTACCTAACAAACGAACAGGTGCTTGTGCATGTTGCAATGTTTGTGCATTATTTTGATAGGCACTTACTGTGTCTTCAAACTCTGCTTTAATTTCAGAAAACTCTGCCTGAGATAACTGCGTCAAATCTTGCGCATCCATTGCGGTTGCAAGTTTTGAAAAGAATGGTTCAACATTCGTTGCAATTTCTTCAGTTGAAACGAGTACTTTTTGTAATGTTTGCACATATTGTTGTGCTGCTTTTGGATTAAATTTAGCCACTTGAATTCTTACCTTTTGTTGAATATTCTACGTTGAATCAATTTTACCAGTTCAACGACAATAATGATACTCAAACCGGCAACTAAGACAATTCCCCACTGATAAGCATCTAAGTGTGTCACATGGAACACTGGATTAAGTGGTGGAATAACAACAACAGCGGCCATAACTAACAGCGAACCAACCAAGGCCCAATTAAACATTTTGTTCTTAAAGGCTTGTGGTCCAAACATTGAACCATAGACAGACTTAACGTTAATGGCGTTGAACATCTGCATTAAGCCAAGTGTCATAAATGCCATTGTCAAAGCATCGGCATGGGCCCAATCCGTTTCAATGTGGACAGGATGTGCCAAAGCAAAGCCGTAAACAGAAAGTACGATAATTGCTTGCAATGTTCCTTGCCACAAAATAGCTGGTCCAACCCCGCCGGATAGGAAACTTGCGGTTCGGCCACGCGGTGTGCGCTTCATAATACCTTTTTCAGCAGGCTCGATACCTAACGCAATAGCTGGTAACGTATCTGTCACCAAGTTAATCCACAAAATCATAATTGGCGCTAAAATGTTCCAACCTAACAATGTCATAACGAAAATTGAAATAACTTCTGCTAAGTTAGAAGCTAACAAATATTGCAACGCCTTTTGGATATTGGCAAAGACCTTACGCCCTTCTTCAATTGCATGCACAATAGTGGCAAAGTTATCATCAGCCAATACCATATCAGAGGCACCCTTAGACACTTCGGTACCTGTAATACCCATTGCAATACCAATGTCAGCAGCCTTCAATGCAGGTGCATCGTTAACACCATCACCAGTCATGGCAACAATCTTGCCCTTCTTTTGCCATGCGTTCACAATTTTAACCTTATGTTCTGGTGCGACACGCGCATAGACACTATAGTTAACAACGTTATCAGCAAATTCTTTTTCAGTCATTGCGTCTAAATCAGAACCAGATATAACCGCGGTATCTTTGTCCTTTTCGTCCAAAATACCGAGTCGCATCGCAATAGCCGCTGCAGTATCACGATGATCACCAGTAATCATCATTGGTCGAATACCTGCAGCCTTCGCTTCAGCAACCGCTTGAGCAACTTCAGGACGTTCAGGATCAATCATACCAACGAATCCAGTAAAGACTAAGTCATTTTCAACAACATCAGATGTTAATTCATTTGGTATTGTAGCTGATAAGCGATATGCAAATCCCAAAACACGTAATGCTTGTTGTGCTAATTCAGAGTTTATATCTAATAACTTTTGACGAATATCGTCACTTAACGCAATAACTTCGCCGTTCATTTCGATTTGTGTTGAGCGCTTTAACAACTCATCAGGTGCACCTTTAACCGTAATAATATGGCCATCTGGTGCTGGATGAATGGTTGTCATTAACTTTCGATCCGAATCGAAAGGCAATTCAGCGACACGTGGCATTTTATCAAATAAAGCATCAATATCACGATCATGCTTTTGATTAAAGGCAATCAATGCCGTTTCTGTAGGATCGCCTATCAAGCCATCATCTGTCCGTTTTGTATCATTGTTTAGAGCCAATAAATCAGCCAAACGCGCATAAGTACCATCTAAAGTTGCTGTATCAGCCTCTGAAATTTCAGCGTTAACAACTAACTTTTCAACAGTCATCTTATTTTGTGTCAAAGTTCCAGTTTTATCAGAACCAATGATTTCCGTTGAACCTAATGTTTCCACAGCTGGCAACTTACGGACCAATGCTTGACGCGCAGCCATTCGCGTTGTTCCCAATGCCAAAGTAATCGTCACGATGGCTGGCAATCCTTCTGGAATCGCAGCGACGGCCAAAGAAATCGATGTCAACAGCATATTAACAAATGTTTCTTGGTGACGAAGCATACCAACGATAAATGTTACAACCGCAATAAACAAAATTAAATAAGTTAACACACGACCAAGTTGCATTAAGTTTTCTTGCAATGGTGTCTTTGTTTCATTAGCTGTTTCCAGCATACCAGCAATACGACCAACTTCAGTATCCATACCAGTACCAGTCACGACACCAACACCACGACCATAAGTCACATTGGCGTTCATGAAAGCCAGGTTCGTACGATCACCCAAAGGTAAGTCTTTATCTGTCAGTGTTTCAGAAACTTTATTGACGGGTACAGATTCACCAGTTAAAGCAGCTTCTTCAATTTGAAGCGATGCTGACTGGATTAAGCGTAAGTCCGCTGGTACAATATCGCCAGCTTCCAAACGAACAATATCACCAATAACTAATTCTGTTGATTTAACGGATGATTCTTTGCCACCACGAATAACGTTAGCACTTGGTGTTGACATTTCTTGCAAGGCGTTAATGGCATCTTCAGCCTTTGCTTCTTGAAAGACACCGAAAACAGCGTTAATAATCACGATAGCCAAAATGAAAATGGCATCAACCAATTCACCAGTAAACGCCGCAATCAAAGCTGCTACTAACAATATTACAATCATAAAGTCTTTAAATTGATTAATAAACTTTTGTAATAAAGTCGTTGATTTGGCCTTATTTAACTGGTTTGGTCCGTTTTTTTCGAGACGCTGGGCAGCAGTCTTGATGCTTAACCCTTGTTGTGCATCTGTTCCCAAGTCAGCTAAGATTTTTTGGCTGTCCTGGTTATAAAGTGGTTTATCTCCCATTGGTTATTCCTCCTAATGCTATTAGCATAGCATTTTTCAACATAAAATCCTTAGAATATGCTAAAAGAAAAGACCCATACAAACACAAATAAGCGTTTGTATGAGTCTCACTGTTTAAGGCTGAACCGGTGCTTAAAAGCACGATATAAAACATAATTGTTTTGCTTTGACGATTCAGCCACGAACATTCCGTCAGTTACTCCCTCAGAAATTATCTATGTCTCAAGTATAACAAACCTTTAAATTAAATTCTATGACAGAATAGTATAATTTATGATGTGTACGATTGTTTCAAATAAGTCCCCCAACCATCATGAAACCTGATAAAATATTCTTTTATACTTTATTCTATGGAGTAGTGCTCATGTCAAAAATTCATCCCATTCACGAAAAATTCAGTATTGCTTTACTTGTTGCAATGAATTCTGGTTTCGTAGATGCCTATACTTTTCAATACCAAGACCAACGGTTTGCCAGCTTACAGTCAGGAAACGTCATTCAAGCTGCCGTTAATTTTTCGCAAGGCAATATGCATGATGCTGTCACTTTCGTTTGGCCCATCATTTGCTTTGCCCTCGGTGTTAGTTTCAACACAATTATTACCCATTTTTTTCCAGCCAAACGACTTTCGATTGCACAACACAGCGTCTTATGCCAGCTCATCGGCATTACACTAATTAGTCTACTTGGTAGCCATCTGAGTGAAACTTTCTTTATTACCATGACATCATTCATCATGGCCATTCAAGCTGATACTTTTACCAAGATGCGTGGTCTACCATATGGTAGTGTTATGGCAACTGGTAACATTCGTAATATTGGTAAGCACGCTGCGGATTACTTGCTCAACCATACCCAAGAAAGTTTTGATAAAGCCCGCTTATTTTTCTCAGTCGTCATGGCATTTTTAATCGGCGCGTTGTTGTCAGGCTTTTTGTCACAAATATTAGACAGTCTATCTCTATTAGGTTCGAGTCTTATTTTGTTAATCATCTATTTATCATTGTTTGATAATAAAAGTATTCACGCTTTTATGCCATAATTATTAAAAAAAATTTGACAAAACCTTATTAATCTGTCATTATATGTGTTACAGATTTTTAAAACGAAACAAGTTGAACAGAAAAGTAATAGCTTTGCAAAGCATAGAGAAGTCGTGGTTGGTGAAAACGGCTGTGCGTGGCGCTATGAAAATGACCTGTGATTGGTACTAGCGAATCGGTTTACCGTTAAGCTAGTAACGGTTTGGCCCTCGTTACTGGGCACATCATTCGGCTAGGATCATCTTCTGATGCCCGATGATCGCTGAGGGGTGTTTTAGTAATGATTCATCCACAATTCAGAATGGTAACGCGTTTTCGGTCGCTTCTGTATCTAAATATTAGATACAGAAGCGACCTTTTTTGTTTCCTTGAACGTTTTAAAAATAAATACACAATGTGATAGACACTGGAGAGAAGATTATGAGTAAATTATCAAAATATTTAATAAGCGGTGCGGTTGTCGTTTTAATCGGTGGTGCTGCCTATCTCAGCTTTGGACGTAATCAACAAAATTCGGATAAAACCGTCACGATTGGTATTATGTCTGGTTCTAAACAAGATGACGCCATTTGGAAAACTGTATCCAAAACGGCAAAAGATAAATATGGTATCACCATTAAATTAAAAGAATTTAGTGATTATTCCCAACCTAATAAAGCCCTAGCAGATGGTGACATTGATTTGAACGCCTTTCAACATTATGCTTTCCTAGATGCAACGAATAAATCTAGCAAAACAAACATCGTGGCAATTGGCGATACTGTTATTTCCCCGATTCGTCTATATTCCAGTAAATATCAAAAAGTTAATCAATTCAAAACGGGTGATACCATTGCCGTTCCCAACGATCCATCTAATGAAAGTCGTTCCCTTTATGTCTTAAAAAATGCAGGTCTTATTGGTCTAAAATCCGGTAAAGCATTAGCAACCGTTAAAGATATTACCGATAATCCCAAGCAACTGAAAATCAAAGAATTATCTGCTGACCAAACCGCTCGTTCACTATCTGATTTAGCCGGTGCAGTTGTCAATGGTACGTATGCTGACACAGCTGGCTTAGATTATCATGACGCAATCTATGTCGAACCACTTAATCGCGATTCTAAGCAATGGGTAAACATCATTGCAGCAAATAAAAAAGACAAAGATAAGCAACTTTATCAAGATGTTGTCAAAGCCTATCAAACAGATGCAACTAAGAAGACGATTAAATCAGTCTACAAAGGTGTTGAATTACCTGCTTGGGATACTGATTTTTCAAAATAATGGCCAATTAATGGAGGAATAAATAATGAATAAAAAAACAGGAACAATTACTGGTATTGTTATTGCATTGATTGCTGGTGCTGCTTACATTAGTTTTGCACCAAACGGCCAATCAGCTGATAGTAAGACTGTCACTGTTGGTGTTATGTCTGGTTCTAAAGAAGAAGACAAAATTTGGGATTCTGTCACTAAAACAGCAAAAGACAAATATGGTATTACAGTCAAAACCAAGAAATTCACCGACTACTCGCAGCCCAATAAAGCTTTATCAGAGGGCGATATTGATTTGAATGCATTCCAAAATTATCCTTTCCTTGAAAACTGGAATAAAACGCACAAAACTAACATCGTATCAATTGGTGATACTTGGACAACCCCGCTACGCATTTACTCCGACTCAGCTAAAAATATTAAGGCATTAAAGGCTGGTTCTCAGGTCACTGTTCCCAATGATGTAACTAATCAAGATCGTGCGATTCATGTTCTAGCCGAAGCGGGTGTTATTAAAGTAAAAGACACCAATACAGCAACGCCCAAGGATATTACTGATAATCCCAAGAATCTGAAGGTTACCCCAGTGGATGCTTCACAAACTGCCAAAAGTTTAGATGATCCAAAAGTCGGCGCCGCCGTTGTCAATACTAATTTTGCCAAATCAGCTGGTTTAAATATTAAAAGTGCGATCTTTGTTGAAGGTTTGAACAAGGATACTGAGCAGTATTTCAACTTTATTGCCGCTAACAAAAAAGACAAAGATAAGCAAATATACAAAGATGTTGTCAAATCTTTCCAAACGAAAGAGACCAAAGATCTTGTTGATAAATTCTATGATGGCGCACAAATTACTGTTTGGGACTATAAAAAATAACAAAACAAATTATTAACCAAGGCAAATTTTTGCCGTACATATTAATTGGAGGGACATATGACACAATCAGCTATTAGAACACATTATTTACAAGTATTAAAAGATTTAATTGCAATTCCGAGTGTATCTGCTAAACATGAAAACTTAGATGAAGCCGCAAATTTTATTACACATATCTTTGAATCGCTAGGTGCAGAGGTCATACACGATAACAGCTTTTATGCCCCTTTCATTATCGCTAAATTCAAAGCCAGTGTTCCCGATGCGAAAACGGTCATCATCTATAACCACTATGATGTTCAACCGGCTGAACCTTTAGATCAATGGCGCACGCAACCATGGGAACTAACAGAAGCTGATGGTCATCTATGGGGTCGCGGTGTTAACGATGATAAAGGTAATCTGATTGCTCGCATTACTGCTTTAGTTGAATATCTAACAGAGCATGACCAACAATTGCCTGTTAATATTGTATTTGTTGTAGAAGGTGCCGAAGAATTCGCTTCTAAAGATTTAACCCGTTATCTTGATAAGTACCAATCACAATTAAAGGCAGATTTAGTTATTTGGGAATCTGGTGATCGTAGTACTGATGAACGTGTCGAAGTTTCTGGTGGCACAAAAGGTATCGTTACTTTTGACGTGACGGTCCAGACTGCTGATATTGATCTCCATTCTTCTCTTTCTGCAGTTGTTGATTCTGCTGCTTGGCGTTTAACGCGTGCACTTGCAACATTATATGACGACAACAACCACGTTGCTGTCAAAGGTTTCTATGATGATGTATTACAACCAAATGCCCGAGAAAAAGCATTAGTAGCTCAGTTACCACTCACATCAAGTGCGTTAGTTGAACAATATCATCTCGCTGTACCACTTTTAACGCAGCAGACCGGCGAGGATCTACAGGAAACACTTTACTTTCAACCATCGCTTAACATAGAAGGTATTCAAACCGGTTATCAAGGCAACGGTGTTAAAACCGTTCTACCTGCGTTGGCTTCTGCTAAAATGGAAGCCCGTCTTGTACCAAACATGTCTCCAGAAAAGACTGTGCAACAAATTCAAACCCATTTCCATCAGCTTGGCTTTGATGATATTACTGTCACGCAGACATTGGGTGAATCCGGCTACCGCTCTGATATGAGTGATCCGGAAGTATTACGAGTTATCGATATTGTCCGTCGTATTTCTCAAAAAGAGCCGATGATTATGCCAACGTCAGCTGGAACAGGCCCAATGTTTGATGTATATCATGCAACACAAGCACCAATTGCCAGTTTAGGCATTGGTTATGCGCATTCATTTGATCATGCACCTAATGAAAATATTCGCTTACGTGATTATTTTGAACACATCGACGTTATAAAAGCACTCATCGCTGATTATACCAAAAAATACTAACATATAGTCAGCGCACTATTCATGCTACTATTAATAAAAACGGAGAATTTTATGTCAGAACCCATTATTGCTCTAGATAATATTACTGTTAGTTTTAAACAAAAGAAAAGGACCATTACAGCTGTTAATAATGTCAGTGTCCATATTGAACGTGGTGATGTCTATGGTATTGTTGGTTATTCCGGTGCTGGAAAATCAACCCTAGTTCGTGTTATTAACTTACTACAAGAACCTACCAGTGGCTCAGTTGTCGTCAATGGTACAACCTTTTTTAAGCACGATGCTAATACCAATGACAAAATCCGAATCAAAAATAATGATTTGAGATTACGTCGTCAAAAAATCGGCATGATTTTCCAACATTTCAATTTGTTAAATGAACGCACAGTGACCGAAAATGTTGCGTTTGCTTTGGAACACAGTAAGTTGTCGAGTAAAGAAAAAGCACAAAAAGTTGCTGATTTATTAGCTTTGGTTGATTTATCAGATCGCGCTGACAATTACCCGTCCCAATTATCAGGTGGTCAAAAACAACGTGTGGCTATTGCTCGTGCCTTAGCCAATGATCCTGAAATTCTCATTTCTGATGAAGCCACATCCGCCTTAGATCCTAAAACGACCAACCAAATTTTAGCACTGCTCAAAAGCCTCAATCAAAAATTAGGCTTAACTGTTGTCTTAATCACTCATGAAATGCAAGCTGTTAAAGAAATCGCCAATAAAGTTGCCGTGATGCAAGATGGTGAGATCATTGAACGTGGTTCTTTGCTTGAAATATTTGCCCAGCCAAAAGAACAATTGACAAGGGAATTTATTGAAACAGCCACCAATATTGATAAAGCCATCGAAACAGTTGGTCATCAACCTATCGTACACAATTTAGCTGAAAATGCTGTCTTTGTCCGTCTTTCCTATGTTGGCAAAACCACTGATCAGCCGCTTATTACGCGACTATTTCGTGATTTTAATGTGACGGCTAATATTTTATATGGCAATATCGAAGTGTTACAAGGCACACCAGTTGGTAGTTTACTCGTCATTCTGCAGGGCACACCCCAAGCAATTACGAACGCAATTGCTGCGTTAAATGATAACGAGGTGGATGTTGAAAAAATTAAAGGAGGCCAGTCATTATGAGTACATGGTTTGAACAAAATTTTCCCAATGTTGTTTATCAGGGTTGGAGTGGTGATACAGGTTGGTGGACGGCCATTACACAAACAATTTATATGACATTCTGGTCTGCTCTTTTTGGTGGTTTACTCGGACTTATTTTCGGTTTAGGTCTGGTTATTACATCCCCAAGTGGTATTGCACCCAATAAAACATTGTTTTGGATTTTTGATAAGGTTGTTTCCTTGTTTAGAGCAATCCCCTTTATTATCTTGTTAGCCTTTATCGCACCGTTTACTAAACTAATTGTGGGGACACAAATTGGTACAACCGCTTCATTGGTACCATTATCATTAGGTGTATTTCCCTTCTACGCTCGTCAAGTACAAGTGGCCCTGACTGAGGTCAACGCAGGTATTGTCGAGGCTGCTCAGAGTATCGGTGCTAGCTTCTGGGATATTGTATTCGGTGTTTATCTTCGCGAGGGACGATCAGAACTTATCCGTGTCTCCACAGTGACACTCATTAGCTTGATTGGATTGACTGCTATGGCCGGTGCTATCGGTGCCGGTGGTTTGGGTAATATGGCCATTGCTTATGGTTATAACCGCTATGCTACTGATACAACTGTCTTAGCTACACTGCTTGTTTTAATCTTAGTTCTTGCCGTTCAAATTATCGGAGATGTTCTAGCACGTCGTTTATCTCATAAATAAGCAATAAAAAAGATATCGCATATTGCGCGATATCTTTTTTATTTAGCGTACCAAAGAAAATTCAAATCGTTCACCAACGTAATAGGAACGAACGTATTCAAAAGGCGTATCATTTTGATCGTAAGATACCTGTCGAACAGTCAAAATAGGATCACCGCGTTTGATATCTAAAAGTTCAGATAAACGCTCATTAGCTAAGGCTGCACCAACTGTTTGATTAGCCCGCCCCGGCTTAATACCGATACTGGCAAGGGTTTTGTACAATGATTCTGTTAATGCGCTACGAGTACAATTTTCAACGAGTTTCATTGGTAATGTTGCTTGTTCTAATAAGATAGGCTCGTCATCGCCATATCGTAACCGTTCCAAAACAAGCACTTCATCTGTTGGCTTTAATGCCAAATGTTCAATTTCCGATGCAGAGGGTGTTGTCACCTTGTAACTAACTGTTTTGGTGGTCGCATGTCGACCTGTTTCAGCCATTAGTTCAGTAAAGCTCGTCACGCCCAATGCCCGTTCAGATACCTTTTGTTCTGCCACAAACGTGCCTGAACCGACACGGCGTTCTAATAGCCCTTCATCTACCAATGTCTGTACAGCTTGCCGCAGTGTCATGCGTGATACTTGAAACATCTCAGCTAACTCACGCTCAGATGGTAGTCTTTTTCTACTTTGCCATTCACCATTTTCAATACGATCACGAATTTGATTATGAATTTCAATGTAACGTGGTGTGCCCATCATACCTCCCTTGCAAATCGACGACCGTAAGAATACGTTGCTTGCAAATTTAATTGATTATCAAAAATATTAAAATCAGCATCTTTTCCTGCTGATAATTCACCTTTTTGTGTTAAGTTGAATTCTCTTGCTTGATTAACTGCGCTCATTTGAACGGCATCTTCAATATCAGCAGTGGTAAACTTCTGGATATTAACAAAAGCATCATCAAAGGCCAACACAGAGCCTGCTAAATGGCCATTTTCTAGGCGTGCCTGTTTATCTTTCACAATAACCTTTTGACCACCTAATTCACTTTGCCCATCGCCTAAACCTTCTGCTCGCATAGAATCAGTCACAAGTTCTAAATGTTTTGCACCTTTAATATTATAAGCGAGTTGTAACATATCTGGTACTACATGATAACCATCCGCAATGAGTTCACCCGTTATTTCGGATTCTAACATGGCATGCCCAGTCACGCCTGGTTCACGATGATGCATCGGACTTTGCGCGTTATATAAATGCGTCACATGATGTGCGCGCGATGCTAACAATTGTGCTCGTGTCGCATTTGAATGACCAATTGACGGCACAATATGATGATCCAACATGAACTGTTCAAACTCTGGAATACCCCCGTTCTCAGGCGCATAAGTCACAAGACGAATACGCTGCCCTGATAACGCGTACCAGCGTTCTAACAAATCAACATCTGGATCAATAATATAAGCTTCTGGTTGTGCGCCCATAAATACTTTATTAATAAAAGGACCTTCCAGATGAATACCTTGAATTACCGGATTGTAGGCTGCTACTTCATCAATCACACGTAAGGCTTGTTCGATATTTTCTTTGGTTTGCGTCATTGTCGTTGGAAATAACGTCGTAATTCCTTCTGTAACCATTCGATTAACCATCTGATTTAATTTTTCAGGATCACCGTCCATCGTATCGAAGCCATAACCGCCATGCTTGTGTACATCTATGAATCCAGGCACAATAATCTTATGGCTGGCTTCTGTAATAACTACATCGTCTGGTTTTGGTTGATAGTCTGCCATATAACCAACTTGTTGAATGGTTTTATCAAAACGCATAAAGGCATCTTCAATATGGCCATTACCCGTATATAAAGTAACATCTTTAATTATCTTCATCAGCTATCATGCATGCATTATCCATCATCAATTGATTAATAACACACATCAACCTCCTTTATCTTTACTCTTATTTTAATTGGTCTAGACCTTTTTTGCAAATTTTTTGCTGTCTAAAAAAATATAGCTTGCCAAACAATCATTATTTCGGTAAAATATATAAATGTGTTCAAGACATTGCCCCTTGGCCAAGCGGTAAGGCAACGGGTTCTGATCCCGTCATGCGCTGGTTCGAATCCAGCAGGGGCAATAAAAAACAGATCATCCAATTGGGTGGTCTGTTTTATTTTACTAATAATTTTAATGCCTGACGAATATAGCCATCTGTCGTATCCACTACCCCGTCGAGCTTCTTACCAATCATCTTCACGTCTCGACTCGTATACCCCAGTGCAATTAATGCATCTAACGCATCATCTAACGCCCGATGATCTTGTTTAGACACTATAGATTGTTCTGGCGCATCTGCCGCCGATACTAAGTCATCCAGTTTCCCTTTCAAATCTAGTATGATCTGTTGCGCTGTCTTCTTACCGACTCCTGGGAATTGCGTTAAATAGCTCACATCGTCGTTTTCAACAGCGCTAGCTAAACCTATAGCACTATCACTAGCCAAGATAGCTAACGCGCTCTTAGGCCCTATTCCTGAGACATCTAGCAACTTATTAAATAGCTTTTTTTCAGATGCATCCGCAAAACCGTATAAACTAATTTCCGTTTCTCGTACAATTTGTTCAATATAAAATATCCTACTCGTTTTTTCTGTAAAACGATATGGATTCGCAATATTCAAACGATAGCCTATCCCATTATTTTCAACTACCAAATATGCTGGCTCAACTAAAGTAATTAAACCATTGATATATTCGTACATGTTACTACCTCGATTGTTCTATTGATTGTCTCTTAGAATATACCAAAAAGACTTATTTAAAGCGAACCAAAATATGGCTTGTTATAATTAAGTTATAAATGCATTTTAAACAAATTGGGAGGAAACCCTGTCATGTTAACAGTCTTAAATTTCAAAAATTTAGTTGATTTCAAATTACAATTACAATTTCTACATGATCTCAATACAGCTACAATTCAAACCGAATTATTAGTAGCGCCTACCTTACCACTAGCCAATGATTTCAACAATTTTCAAATTATTTCTCAAAATTTAACCATTCAAGAACGCACAGTTGGTGAAATATCTCCCAGTGTTCTCTCACATCTCAACATTAAGACAAGCTTTATCGGTCATCTTGAACGACGGAAATCCTTGAATGAGGGATTACTCATTGTCCGTAATCGTTTGGCTAATGCCCTGCAACACCATATCTTACCGATTATATCGGTTGGTCAGTATAGTAATTTAGATCTTGTCACCGAAGAATTAGATATTTTACTACGCAACCAAAATATTCAAGCACCCATCATCATCGCTTATGAAAATTTGGCCTCAACTGAAATGGGGCGTGCACTTTATTCGATTGATGAAATTCGCGATGTCCATAATCGAATTCGCTCCTTTATGTCAGCACATTATCCTCATATCAAATATCGTTTAATCCTCGGTGGCCATATGGATGAAGTCGGCTCACCTATCGCCAATGCTTTAGGTTATGATGGTGTTTTGATTGGTGATCGTTATCAAAATTTTAAAGCATTCTCACCAGTCCTTAAGGTACTCAATAATTTAAGTCGTTAAAAAAAGCATCTTAATGTATAAGATGCTTTTTTAGTGCCGACAAGAGGATTTGAACCTCCGACCCCAGGTTTACGATACCCGTGCTCTACCAACTGAGCTATATCGGCAAAATAAATGGCCGGTCAATAATTTATTGACTGACCATTTCAAAACTCCGACTGTCGGGCTCGAACCGACGACAACCTGATTAACAGTCAGGTGCTCTACCAACTGAGCTAAGTCGGAATAACTAACTCATTGCTTAACACAACTATTATATTATGCCAGCTAGAGTTAGACTTGTCAACACTTTAAGCAAACTTTTTTATGGTCGCATCGTTGGGAATAATACAACGTCACGGATTGTATCTGAATTTGTTAGCAGCATAATTAAGCGATCAATACCGACACCTAATCCACCTGTTGGTGGCATACCATATTCTAACGCCTCAATGAAATCTTCATCAATTGATTCAGCTTCATCATTACCATTTTCACGTTCTGCTACTTGAGCTTCAAAACGAGCACGTTGATCAATTGGATCGTTCAATTCAGTAAAAGCATTCGCATACTCACTACCCACGATAAACAACTCAAAACGATCTGTAAATCTCGGATCATCACTATTTTTCTTAGCCAATGGTGATACTTCTACAGGGTGTCCATAAACAAAAGTTGGTTCAATTAATTTTTCTTCAACAAACGTTTCGAAGAATTCATTAATGATATGTCCAACTTGCCAATAAGCTTCATAGGTCACATGATGTTCATCAGCTAATTGGCGTGCTTGTTCAATTGACATTTCTTCCCAGAAATCAACACCAGTGTACGTCTTAATCAAATCAACCATATGCTGACGTGCAAAAGGCTTTGCTAAATTAATATCTGTTCCTTGATAATTGATTGTCAAATCATCACTCACTACTTTAGCTGCAGCTTTGAAAATACCTTCAGTTTCGTTCATGACATCAGTGAAATCCCAATAGGCAGCATAACTTTCCATTGTCGTAAATTCTGGATTATGCTTAGGATCCATTCCCTCATTACGGAAAATACGTCCCATTTCATAAACACGTTCCATACCGCCAACAACCAAGCGCTTTAAATAGAGCTCTGTTGCAATACGCATGTACATATCAATATTCAACGCGTTGTGATGCGTAATAAATGGTCGCGCTGCAGCGCCACCAGCCTCAGTTTGTAAAATAGGTGTTTCAACTTCTAAGAATTCGTTGCTATCCATGTAATCTCGAATTGCTGAAATAATACGAGATCTCTGTTGAAACTTTTTAAAACTATCTTCGTTAGCAATCAAGTCTAAATAACGTTTACGATAACGTGTTTCCACATCGGCAATACCATGGAACTTATCCGGCATTGGTCGTAAGGCCTTGGTTAAGTGGGTCAGTTCTGTAACAAAAACAGTTAGCTCTCCTGCCTCTGTCTTCATCACTTTACCTTTAATACCCAAAAAATCACCAAGATCTGAGCGTTTAATGATAGTATAATTTTCACCTAATTCATCACGCTTAGCATAAATTTGAATTTTACCAGATACATCACGAATATCTGCAAAAATAATCTTACCAGCGCCACGCTTAGCAATCATACGACCAGCAATAATCACTTCTTGTCCATTATTCTCTAATGTTTCAAGTGATGTATCATCATACTTATCGTGTAATTCTTGCGCTTTGGCAGTACGTTCAAATCGCTTACCAAATGGGTCCAAATGCAAATCGTCTTTCAACGCCTTTAATTTTTGTCGGCGGGAAATCATTTGATCATTTAAAGCCTTTTCTTCAACCACGTTGGTATCCTCCTCAACTTAGACTGTGGCGACAATTCTTTTATTGTTGCACAATCTCACTAATAATTAATCATACCAAAAAAAATGCTGCTTTAAAACCGGCATATTTATTTAGATTCGATTTCTTTCAAAATCACCTTTAATTCATCTTCATCAAAGAAATATTTTTTGCCAGAAAACTTACCAACAACCTCAGCACCATGATCTTCATCAATCATATTTTGTAATTCGTTCGCAGATAAATTACCTAGCATTTTAGCATATTCTGCCTTTGTCGGTTCTGATGCTAAACCAACGGGTTCATCGACTAACACATCAAGTGCATCCATGCCGAATATTTTTTCAAGAACTTGCAATGGTGTTAAACCAGCTTTTAGCATATCTGGTAAAGCTGGTAATTGTGCCAGTGATTCCTCTAATTGACGTAATGCAGATTCTGTCACACCGGGAAGCCCTTGAATTAAGAAGCCACCAGCTAGACTCACCGTATCATCTTCATTCATATAAACAGATACACCAACAACAGAAGGTATTTGTTCAGATTGAGCTAAATAATAAGTGAAATCATCACCAATTTCACCAGTAGCTAGTTGGATTTGCCCAATATAAGGATCTGAATATGGCGCAAATTTTGTGATTTGTAAAAAGCCATTTTGACCTACTGCTTGGCCCACACTTAAATGGCCGGCATCATCGGTTATATTTTCAATTTGCGGATTTGTAACATAGCCTCGGACACTGCCTTTAGCATTGGCTTCAACAACTAAATTACCAATAGGACCTCTACCATTGATTGTGATAGATAAACGTTCTTCACCTTTTAATACTGCATTTGCTGTTAGTAGTGTTGCTAATAATCCTCTACCTAAAACAACGCTACCTAAGCGTGATGTTTGATGTGTCTGTGCAGACTGACTCACTAAATGAGTCCCATTAATAGCATACGCACGGAAATAACCATCTTTAGTGATTGCTTTAATTAAATTATCTTGCATAATTACTCTCTTATATAAAATTTCAATAGTATTATTGTCTCAAACATTAGCCAAAATAAAAAGCCGGCCGAAGCCAACTTTTTATTATTTATCATCATGATGAGTTGATTGCTCATCAGACTTTGGACCCGATTCATCTTGTCCTTTTTCTCCAGAATTATCAGATGCATCATCAGATGCTTGCTGATCATCATCCTTTTGATCATGATACTGTTCCTCTGATTCTGAATCTTTAGCATCAGCTGCTGCCTTTGCTTCCTCAAATGAACTAGCACGTGCCACATCATTATCATCTTGAGATACTTTACGTGTAAACTGGCCGGTTTCGTAAATATCACGGATTTGCTTTTCATCCAATGTTTCAACTTCAAGCAAAGCTTCCGCAATTTCAGTCAATTTATCTTTGTGCATTTTGATAATTTCAATTGCATCATCAAAGGCTTCGCTAGACAAACGTCGCACTTCTTCATCAATCAAACGCGATGTTTCTTCTGAATAAGAACGATTACCAGCTGTTTCGGCATAGCCAACACTGGCATTACCTTCTAGTTGTACCATACCTAACTTGCCACTCATACCAAAAGCTGTCACCATTTGACGCGCAAGACCCGTCGCTTGTTGGAAATCGTTTGAAGCACCAGACGATGCTTCGTTAAACATGGCAATTTCTGCTGCACGACCACCCATTAATCCAGCCAACTGTTCTTTTGCTTCAGAATATTTCAAATTGTAACGGTCTGCTTTTGGCGTCATTAAGGCATAACCACCGATACGCCCTCGCGGTACAATAGTTACTTTACGTACAATATTAGCTTCTGATTTTACCAAACCAACCAACGCGTGACCAGCTTCATGGAATGCTGTTGTCCGACGTTCTGATTCACTCATACCGCGATTTGTTTTCGCTGGGCCTTGGAAAATACGATCTTCTGCTTCATCAATATCTGCAGCATCAATCGCTTTCTTGTTACGACGTGCAGCTAACAAAGCCGCTTCGTTCAACAAGTTTTCCAAATCAGCACCAACATATCCTGGTGTTTGTTGCGCAATCATCTTCAGGTTAACATCATCAGCCAATGGCTTGTTCTTAGCATGAACATTCAAAATGGCTTCACGGCCCTTAACATCAGGAGCACCAATCAAAATCTTACGATCGAAACGTCCCGAACGTAACAAGGCTGGGTCTAAGACATCTGAACGGTTGGTAGATGCCAAAATAATCACACCTTCAGAGCCTTCAAAGCCATCCATTTCAATCAAAATTTGGTTCAACGTTTGTTCACGTTCATCGTTTCCGCCACCCATTCCGGTTCCACGACGACGACCAACAGCATCGATTTCATCAATGAAGATAATGGCCGGTGCAGCCTTCTTAGCATTTTCAAATAAATCACGAACACGTGAAGCACCAACACCAACAAACATCTCCACGAAGTCTGAACCAGACATTGAGAAGAATGGCACGCGCGCTTCACCAGCAACAGCTTTAGCTAGTAAAGTTTTACCAGTTCCTGGAGGTCCTTCTAGCAAAACACCCTTGGGGATACGTGCACCTAAGTTAACAAACTTCTTTGGGGCTTTTAAGAATTCAACAACTTCAACTAATTCTTGCTTTTCTTCCTCAGCACCTGCAACGTCAGCAAAACGTACCTTGTTATCCTTTGGGTCAGATGGCTTAGCCTTGGACTTACCAAAGCTCATCATACCACCTTGGCCACCTTTACCACCAGCTTGGCTCATCATGAGGTAAAAGACACCTACTAATAGCAAAGTTGGTACTAATGTTACAAGGAGATTAACCCAAAATCCTGATGTCTCTGCTTGCTTCGTTGTCACATCTGTATTCGTATCTTTAGATATCTCAGTGACTTCTTTTAGTGACGAATCATTAGGTAACAATGTTGTCGTAAACTTTGTCACGCGCTGCTTTTGTTGCAACACGTTCCAACCACGATCTTGATTGACTGTCTGCGCTTTCTTATAAGTACCGGTAATGTTGTAAATACTATTACCTGGTTGAACTGTGATGTTCTTAATCTGTCCACGATCCAGCGCTTTAATAAATTCACTTGATGTAATGGTTTTTGACGAGGTCTTATCGTTTCCGAAAAGCCCATAAATCATGCCAACAACAGCAAGGAATACAATAATATAAAATAAGCTGCTTCGAATGAAGCCGCCTCGGCGATTGTTATTCATCCGTTTCTCCTGTTATATGATAATAGCACACAATTAAGTTGGCTTTTATCCTACTGTTCATATATTTGTGGTTTTAGTATGCCAACATAAGGTAAGTTACGATAAAGCTCCTTGTAATCTAACCCATAGCCCACAACAAATTCATTTCTAACATCAAAGCCAACATAATCAGCCTTAATATCTACTTTGCGGCCCTCTTTTTTATCAAGTAGCGTCGCTACTTTAATTGAATTTGCACCGCGTTCTTGCAATAATTCCTTCATGAATTGCAATGATTGACCGGTATCCACAATATCTTCAAGAATAATCACATCTCGATTTTTAACATTTGAGTGAATATCGGTTACTAGACTAATTTCGTTGGTACTTTCAACACCACCATGGTAGCTAGAAATCTTAATGAACTCTAATTCAACTTGCAATTCCACTTCACGCAGTAAATCAGCTGTCCAAAGGTAAGCCCCCTTCAGCACAGATAGTACAATCGGGCGACTATCCGTATACTCTTTTGTAATTTGTTGGCCTAACCGATGTGCCGCTTCATGAATACTAGCTTGATCAAATAAAATCTCTTCAATATCGTTATCCACTTAATTATTCCTCAATTCGCCATAGTAACCAATAATTTGGTTGACTATCTTGTTTGGCAATAAAATCGTCACTTATACGCCAATGGTCATCACGTAACCGTACTGCTAGTATCTGTCCATTCCCCTCAATAATCAATGATTGATGTCGTTCATCGTGGGCAACCTTATTATCGATAAAAAGGCGCTTCATCGTCTTATGCCCTGATTTGATAGCAATTTTATCCGAGGTTTTAGCACGACGCATCGTCACCTGATCAATATCATGATCGCTATGCACCGCGATAAAACGTCCAGATAGTGGTTTTTGATTTGTCCATTGAAACTGCATGTGTCCATTAATTTGCCATTGGTTCAATTTTAACATAAACTCAGGAAAATCAAGGGATGATTTGGAATTTTGTAATCGACTTTCAAGCGTAAGGTTTTGATACGATTTAACAACCTGATATTGGTGATTAATTTGTATCATACCATAAGTCTTATGCGTGTTTTGAATTAACTGCTTAACGTTATCGATTTGGACTTGTTTAATGTTGAAAATCTTTTGCTTCTGCAACCATATAGATAATACGGCACTCAACCATATTTCTGGGATATCTCCCCAGCTTTTTTGGGATTGCATGATGTCATCAAGATATTGTGTCGCTTGCATGGTAATCATCTGCTCTTGTTGCATGATTTGAGAAGCCGTCTGATTAATGTGCTCAATGGCCTTGTGGTTGATGGTCGTTAACCGAGGTAAGATTTCTAGTCGAATCAAGTTTCGCGGTGTATAAGCACTATCCGCATTTGTACTATCTTCGCACCACTCCAAACGATGTTGCTGTGCATATAATTTAATGCGTTGTTTAGAAAAAGGTAATAATGGTCGCACTATTTGAACTGTTTTTGATACCTGGCGTGTTGGTTGCATACCAGATAATTGACTTAATTTTCCACCACGCACTAATTTTAATAATATCGTTTCTGCTTGATCATTGGCATGATGTGCCACCAAAATGGTATTTGTTGCATATTCATTTGCCAGTTCTTCAAAAAAGCAATAGCGGAAATCTCTAGCAGCTTCTTCAACACTCCCTTGGTCAATACCTTGCCAATCAACTTTTCTTAATACCACATGATATTTTTTAGCTATTTCAGCTACAAAATGTGCATCATTATCACTCTGAGGACGCAAATGATAATTAACGTGTGCCACAATAAATTCAACTTGGGGTTGGGTTTTGATCAAAGCATCTAATAGTACAACAGAATCAACACCTCCCGAAACTGCGACAATCACTTTATCTGGTAATTGTAAAGCCTGTACTTGATCTAAAATATTCTGTGTCATTTATCCTATATTAAAAAGCACCCTATCGGGTACTTTTATCTCGTTAGTTAATTTTTATCCGGTAAATTATAAATAAGTTCACCTTTTTTGGTGTACCCATACTTATCACGCAAAATCATCTGCAAATAGGTTGGGTCATTCAACTGTGTTAAATCGGCTTTTAAATTCGCATTTTTACGCTTAACTGATTGTAACTCTTGCTGTGTATTCGTTACTGCTTGATTACTAGCATGTAATTTAACTTGACCGATCAATAACTGTATGCCAAAAAAAGCCATCAAAATGCCACCAATAATGTAAATTCGTTTCTCACGTTGCTTATGCTTTTTGCGATAATAAGCCGCGCGCTTTGCATTAACACTTTGCGCATCACGAATTTGTTCGGCAATTTTGGGGTTCAACGGGGTAATATTCGATTGCTGATTGTTTGAACTTCTTATCATTAGTCGTATCACCTAAACTTAATTTTGACACTTTCTTAAGTATAAAACAACATTCTTTAAGAATCCTTAAATAAATATTATTTTTCATCCCCGACTTGACGATAATCGCGCTCATATTGCTCACTAATGACTGTATACATTTCAGCAGAAGCTTCTTTTTTAGTTGTTTCAACAATTTTGGTAATTTCGATAGTTAACGTCTTATTACCAAAACGTATCTCTAGGTTATCGCCAGTCAAGACGTCACTGGACGATTTTGCTACTTTACCATTAATCGAAATACGGCCTTGATCAGCGATCTCTTTAGCAATTGTACGGCGCTTAATTAAGCGAGACACCTTTAAATATTTATCCAATCTCATCTGTTCCACTATTCTCCTGTTTAATAACTGTTAACAAAAATGTTCTTAAAATATTGAGCCAAATACTACTTTCTTGGTTTGTATCAATCGTCATGATCACCTGCAGTTGATCATTATCACTACGTACGGCCACTTTTAAGGCAACATCTTTTAAGGCAATAAAAATTGCTTCACCTGATAGGCGTTGTGTTGCTTCAGCATTGAACGTGATAATCACTTGATTTTTTTGACGTCGCATATTGATAATTTGAGCTTGATCGGCTAATTGTTTTAATTGCCCGACCAGAATCAAACGCGCTACTTCGTCTGGCATATCGCCGAACCGATCCAGAATATCTGATTCAATCTCTTCAAACTGTTCATCTGTTCGTGCTTGACGTATTCTAGTATATAATTCAATCTTCTGGGCGTTATCTACCACATAGTTTTCAGGTAAATAGGCCGAAACACCCAAAATCAACTCAGCATCAGTAGTAGCTGGTTCCTTGTTAGTCGCTGTTTGATTTTGCTTGCGTGCAACTGCATCTTTTAGCATTTGCGTATACAAATCATACCCAACTGAATCAATAAAGCCATGCTGTTGCTTACCTAACAAATCACCAGCTCCACGAATAGATAAATCTCGCATCGCAATTCTAAATCCTGATCCTAGTTCAGTAAAATCACGAATAGCGGACAGGCGTTTTTCAGCCTCTTCACTTGGTGTTCGATTAAAGGGATAAGTAAAGTAAGCATAAGCTAATCTGGCTGATCGGCCAACACGCCCTCTTAATTGATACAATTGCGCTAAGCCCATATGATCAGCATTTTCAACAACCAGCGTATTAGCATTTGGAATATCAACGCCAGTTTCAATAATCGTCGTTGTCACTAATACATCGTATTCATGATTTAGAAAGTCGTATAAGATACCTTCTAATTGTGTTTCACTCATTTGTCCATGTATAGCAGCAACGCGCGCATGAGGTACTAAATCCTCAATTTGACTAGCCACACGGTCAAGATCTGCCACACGATTATGCAGATAAAAAACTTGCCCATCACGTGCAATTTCTTTTTCAATAGCATCGCGCACAACCGTCCAATCTGCTTCCATTACATAAGTCTGAATTGGATAACGGTTTGCAGGCGGTGTCTCGATAACTGATAAATCACGCGCACCAACCATTGCCATATTCAAAGTTCTTGGAATTGGTGTTGCTGTTAACGTTAAGACATCCACACTGGCACGTAATTGCTTTAAGCGCTCTTTATGTTTAACGCCAAATCGTTGCTCCTCATCAATGATTAAAAGTCCTAAATCATCAAAAGAGACATCTTTGCTTAATAGACGATGTGTCCCGACAACAATATCTAATTCATGCGCTTTTAATTGTTGGATAACTTGTTTATTTTGTGTCGGTGTCTGGAAACGACTTAAAACACCAATTTTTATATCTGGAAAATCATTAAATCGTGCTAACATCGTTTCATAATGTTGCTGCACTAAAATCGTAGTCGGTGCCAAAAAAGCAACTTGTTTACCTTCATGAGCGGCCTTAAAAATGGCACGCAAAGCCACTTCTGTTTTACCAAATCCAACATCCCCGACCAATAATCGATCCATTGGTCGATCTTTTTGCATGTCCGATTTGATTTCTTCGATACTACGAACTTGATCAGGTGTTTCGGGGTATCCAAAAGCCATATCAAACTTCAATTGCGCTTCACCGTCTGGTGCAAAAGCGTATCCTTTTTGTGCCTCACGTTTGGCGTATAATTCAAGCAAATCATCCGCAATATCTTCAATTTTGACCGCAACTTGTCGTTTTGTTTTAGCCCATTCGCTACCACCTAATTTATTTAACTTAGGTTGCTTAGCAGCGTCAGATGCCCCAATATACTTCTGAATGAGATTGAGCTGGGTCACCGGAATAAAAATCTTAGCATTTTTTTGGTATGCAATTGTTAGATAGTCTTGCTTCCCACCATCCGCTTCAATTGTTTGTAACCCCTCATACCGACCAATACCATGATGAACATGGACAACATAATCGCCAACATTCAGCTCATTATACGATTTTAAACGTTCAGCATTAGCAATTTTATGCTGTCGTGGTGCTACTTTTCTTGTTTTTGTAAATAATTCACGTTCAGTGAGAATGGTTAAATGTAATTGTGGCCACTCAAACCCAGATGATAAATCACCAATCATCAGTTGAACTTGATTTTTTTGGACCGCTTGGGTCTGAGCAATTGATATCTCAAAATCGGTCAAACTTTCAGAAAAAGCTTGTGCCCGCTTATCATCACTCAACAATAAAACAACAGTGGTGCCCGATTCTTGCGCATAATTGAGGTCTTCTTTTAACGCTGGAATTTGACCATAATATTGTGTTGCTGGACGTGTTGTCACTTCTTCAATGTTTGTCCACTGCATGCGACCTAAGCCACGTTGAAAGTTAGCCAAATATAAGCTTGAGCGTGATTGGCTGGCAAGCTGCTCATCAATCGTCCGCCACCATATTTGATTAGGAAGCAATTGATAAGTTGAGACTTGCTGTACCATCCAATCAGTATCACGCTGTTGCTGTTTTTCTTTGATTTCCATTAATCGCGTATAATCATCAAAAATAATCAAAGCATCATCTGAAAAATAATCAAGTAATGTTGTATCGTCATCAAAGAAGTAATGTGAATAAGGTAGCAACGCGTTAGATCTTTCCTGCTGATACAATTGATGCAACAATGGTGCGAAGCCCTCAGTCGCATGTTTCTTTTCAACACCAACTAATCCTTGTCGATACGTATTAAAGATATCTTCAACCTGTTGTTTTGCTTGTTGATAATGCTGCGTCGTCACAACAAATTCTGTGGCTGGAATCACACCAATATGATCTAATGATTGTTGACTTTTTTGTGACGCAATATCAAACACCTTAATCTGATCTAATTCATCATCAAAGAAATCTAAACGTATTGGATTATCAGCATTAATTGGGAAAATATCAATAATCGCGCCACGATGCGCAAATTCACCCGGTCCTTGAACTAAATTATTTTGTTCGTAACCCATGGTTAATAATTTATCTTGAATTTCAGATAAATTATATTGATTTTGAACCTTCAGGTTTAATTGTGCTATCTGTAATATTTTTGGTGCGGGTAATAAACGCTCAGCACCAATAACATTTGCCACGACAATTACCGGTTGCTTTTTTTGAATGGCTAATAACGTTGTCACACGCATGAATCTCAACTCAGGTGAACTCACAGCCATTTCGGTTGCCAAAGATTCTTCAGCAATAAAATGATACACAACATCTACATTCAGTAACTGCACTAGGTCGCTATATAATTGTTCGGCGTGCGCCTGTGTATCAGTAATCACTAACATAGGTCGTGGCTGCGTGCTAAATAAGCTTGCAATAGTCGCAGCCCTAGCCGTACCATTAATACCTAATAATAGTTGTTGGCTGTTAGGTCGAATATTTTGATTTAAATTTTTAATTGTTGGTGTCGTTTTTAAATAATTTAAAATTGTCATTATCCATTAAATTGGTTACTAAGTGTTTCGATGTTGGCACCATGTAGCCAACTTTCCATAGCACTTGTGCTTCTATCAAACATCTCGTTAACTGTGATTTGCTCTTGTTGGCTAAACTGCCCTAAAACATAGTTAATCACTGCCTGTTTTTCATGATTAGGATGGCCTACACCAAATTTTAGACGTAAGAAATTGGATGAGCCGATATGTGACATTATGCTCTTTAAGCCATTATGTCCTCCTGCAGAACCTTTGTCTCGGAAACGTAACTTGCCAAACGGCATATCCATGTCATCTACAAGCACTAAAACATCCTCTATATTACCATTATAATAGTCTAAAATAGCGCGAACTGCTTGCCCGGACTCATTCATATACGTCGTTGGTTTGACGAGCATAACAGCAACCCCATCAATATTAATTTTGGCGGTATACGCAAATTGCTTACTTGGCAAGAATGTTGCATTATATTTTTCAGCTAATGCATCGATTGCCATAAAGCCAATATTATGACGTGTATTCTCATATTTTTTCCCAATATTTCCTAATCCAAAAATATATTTCATGTGAATTTACCTTTTAAAATTAAAATTTCAATACTAATCGTTAATTATACCATGGTAAAAAACTGATTTTTTACTGGCTTCTATGCTATTATAATATTTGACACAAAATATTATAAATTAATTAAGATGGATTGATAAGTATGTTTCAACAATCATTAGTTATCCCAAAGTCACAACTAACAACTGTGACTGAAAATACAACACTTGCCGAAGTCTACGAACTCTTTAATAAGAGTGAGCACGCACATACCCGTGCCATTCCTATTCTTGACCAGACTGGTGATTTATTTCGCGGCAATATTTATAAACAACACGTTTTTGAACATGTAGCAAAGAATGGTGATTTAGATTTACCGGTTACGACGATGATGCGTAACTCAACAAAATTTATTTTTACCACAAGTAACTTTTACGAAGCTTTCTTTGCAATTCGCGATCTTCCTTTTATCGCCGTGTTAGATGAACATCATTCTTTTTATGGTATCTTCACACATGACACGTTAATGAATTTATTAGCACAAAGTTGGTCAGTCCATGACGGTGGTGTTGCCATGGCTGTTATTTCTCACAACACACGTGGTGATTTAACTAAGATATCCAAAATCATTACGAAATATGCAGACATTGTTTCCGTTCAGTCGTTACGAAATGATGCGCAACAGCCATTGGTCATTCTCTTCACATTAGCATTGCCTTATGATAGTGAACAACTTGAAAAAATTGTTAAACAACTCAAGAGAAAAACATACGACGTCCACAGTATCGAAAATCTAGATCGCTTTAAATAAAAAGTACACGATAAATATCGTGTACTTTTTATTTTAAACCAACACTAATTTTTAAAGCATGTGCTACTTGCTTCATTTCTTGAGATTGGCTACTCAAATGGGCAATCTTATCTCGCAACCGTCGTTTATCAATTGTTCGCACCTGCTCTGTTAGAATAACCGAGTCTCGCTTGATACCACCTAGATGTGCCGGTAATAAAACATGCGTTGGCAATTTTGGCTTTGATATTTGAGACGTAATTGCCGCCACAATCGTTGTTGGTGAGTTCATATTCCCAATATCATTTTGAATGATAAGTACAGGGCGCACACCAGACTGCTCTGATCCCATGCCTTGTTTTAAATCGGCAAAAAAAATATCACCACGCGTAATTTCTTGATTTTCTGTCATAGCATACTCACTTCATATATGTACGAAGGCATGGCCTTCATTGCTTTAATAGATTCTTGGTAAACGGCTAGTTAATATCGTTAATACTTCATGTGGAATTGTCTTGGCATAATTCGCAATATCTTCAACAGATATCTGCTGTTCCCCATCATATCCCATCAACGTTACTATTGTACCAACTGGATATGGTTGCTTCAAAGTAATTAAAATTTGATCCATTGTAATACGGCCGACTACTTTTTCGAAATGACCATCAACTAACACTTTCATTCCCTGTAAGCGACGTAAATAACCATCTGCATATCCAATTGGTAGCGTTGCAACTAATTGCGGTTGTTGTGCTGTGTATGTCGCACCATAACTGATTGATTCGCCAACGGCCATTTGATGGGTTGCACCAATTTTTGTCTTCAAAGCCATTGCTGGTTGTAACTGCAATGGCATCTCCAAATGAGGTGTCCCAGGATTGAAACCATATAGTGCTGAACCAACTCTAATGGTATGCGTATTGATTTCATTATGGTGCCACAATGCCGATCCTGTATTGGCAAGATGACATAGTTCTTCTGGTATTTGAGCATGAGTTGTCCATAGTTGGAACTTTTGTACCTGTTGCTGATAATACGCATCATTGTGATCATCAGCAGTTGCAAAATGTGTAAACACACCACTAAGGGCAAAGTGAGAACTTTGATCAATAAAGTCCTTAACCATTTGGACATCGTGTTCATTACGTGCCCCCATTCTCCCCATACCAGTATCGACTGCCAAATGAACATTCAGCACATCATCCATTGCCATTAGTTGCGTTGCTTTCATCAGCCATTGTATATCACCAATAGCTGGTGTCAAATGATACTGCAATATAACAGGAACTTGTGCAACATCCTGAACACCCAAAAGTAAAATATTGATATCTTGCTGTGTGATATTTTGACGTAATTCAATGCCTTCATCAATTGTCGCCACAGCAAAATCACGAATGCCAATCGCATACAAACTGTTAGTAACAGCTACTGCGCCATGACCATACGCATTCGCCTTAACAACCGCAATCATTTTTTGTGCACCTGCGTGCTTCATAATAGCTTTTGCATTATTCTGAATGGCTGCTAAATCAACTTGCAACCATGTTGGCCGTGTTAATTGCTTACTGTTATTCACCTTCATCATACCTCACGCTTCTTAAACAAATAATGCATGATGCTATGCCATAATGATAATTTTTCAATGACGACCATTGTATTGACATAATCCCCACTGTGCGTAATAGCAACATGCGTTGTGTACGGAAAATCTTTCACCCGCATAATAGGACGTCCATTATCTTCATTTAAAATTTCAATATCATGCCAATGCACTTTATTTCCAATGCCATAACCTGTTGCTTTAGCAAAAGCTTCTTTAGCAGAAAAACGGCCCGCAATAAATTCTGTATAATGCTTGCCTTTTCTTTTTGAAGCAGCAGCTAATTCATTGGGCGTTAGAATAAAAGTTAAAAAATTATCTCTACGTTCAATTGCACCATGAATACGGCTAATTGACTCTGTATCATTTCCTATTCCAATAATCATGTTCTTATTATAACGATATTAAAAGGCTAAGTGCTAACAAATTTATGTGAGAACTTAGCCTTTTATAGTTCATTTATTGAAATGCCAATAAATTCTTTTCTGTTGGGTTGAGATTTTGCCACTTCTTTGTCAAATAATCATTATTTAAACGATAATTTGGCTTTTGATAACCCTTCGTTAAAAATGGGTTGATCTTTTGATCTGCAGCTAACCAACCACGCCAGCCAATATGAATAGTATCTTCCATAAAGTACGGCTTAGCTCCATCTTTTGATAGGTCTGCAATATTCGTAAATCCTTGAGAAACAAGTTGATGCTTTACTTTATCAACACTTTGCTGATACATCTTCGTGTCTAAACCTGTATAGTTTGACCACTTTTTATTAACCGGTTGTATCACAAACATGACGTCTGTTTGATTCTTAGCAAATTCCTGTAATACTGTTTGAAAATCAGCATATTCAATAGACTCGCGATAATCAAATTTTGTCTGTGACTGACGCAACTTATCAAGGTCTGGTGCGACACGATGTTGATAAAAGCCAGAACGAATGCCAAACCGGCTATTCTTCGTCGCCTTCTCACCTGCTTGAATTGCATATTGTTCTAAGACACTATGCTGCTCTTGTTCAGGTAATCGCTTTGTGCCTGTTAATACCTTTTTATGCCAATTATGCCCAACTGGTAAATTAGAGAACAACCCATCTTCGCTCAACAACATGCGCTTTTGAACATTTAATAGCGTCATATCAGTCTTAGTGAGTGGCTTATTTTCTTTAATCTTACGCACCATTGGTTCTAACGTATAGCTACTTTTAATCTGATCTTGCGATAATAAGCGTTGTGCAACGTATTGATCCGTTGCATTATCAGACTTTGCTTGTTGTAGCCACTGTACTGTCTGCAATGGTGAATAAAAGCTGTCAAATGCCCATTTTTGCATCCCTTGTTTAGTAAACCATTGTTGTGAAATAACAAAGACGGCTTGCTTTTTATGTAACGCTGGTTGTATCCCTTGCATACTCAAATAGTGCGTTAAGGATTGAGTTCCGGCCATCCCCAATAAGAAGGGTTGATAAGAACGATGATATTTGGCAGCTAAAATAGCGGGATGTAAGGCATCCATTCTTAGCAGTTCACTAGAACCAAAAAAAGGCACATAGTGTGTTGTCTTATTATTAAAAGCCGCCATTTTCACCGTCTGCCCCTTGAAGACGTCTTTAGAAAACGAAACTGACGCATCTTTTAATTTCTGATTTGATGAATAATGTAACGAGAATGGTGCCAGAAAAAGAAAAATAACCATGATAAAGGCTATAATCACTGGCCCAAATATCCACCAAAGCCCTCTCTTTTCTTTCATATTCTTATCCAATCAATGATTCAACTTTGGCGATGACTTTATTAGGTGTATCCCACTCGTTACGGTCAAATTCTGATACTGGTGCTTGAATTGAGAACTTATTTTCAAGTTCTAATAATAATTCTACTGTAGCCATTGAATCCAATAAACCACTATCATAAAAATTATCATCCATTTGATCAGAGATATCTTCACCGATAATTGTATTTAAAATCTCTACTACGTCTTCTTTTACGTTCATTGTTCATTCTCCTAAAATCGTATAACAGCCTTTAATTCACTGTTGAAGTTAACCACTACTCATCATAAAGCTTTTTTGTACTGTACGTCAAACTGCACTTTTAATGAAACCATAATCGATCTAAGAATCCTGAGAATAGCAAGAAACTAAACATGACAACATTAAACGTTATCACAATAGATAGCCATTCTGTCCAGCGATTATGCGGTACTTGATGTTTCTTCTTGTAACGTAACCAAGCGTCGTTGATGACCAATCCAAAACCATGAAATAAGCCATACGCAATGTAATACCATGTCAAACCATGCCAAAACCCCATGAGTAGCATATTTAAAATATAAGCGACATTGGACGTCGTAATACGGCTTTTGAAAGTTTTGTGCTTCATCATGGTAAAGACTAGTCGCATAAAGACATAATCTCTAAACCAAAATGACAATGTCATATGCCAGCGATTCCAAAATTCTTTTAAGTTCTTAGATAGAAATGGTTTATTAAAGTTCATGGGTAATTCAATTCCCATAATATAACTGATTGCCACTGCGAAGAGTGAGTAACCAGCAAAATCAAAGAACAAATTAAGTCCCCAGACATATGTGAATGGTATTAACCACCATGACAGACCGCCATGTCCTTGACCAGCAACCATTGCTAAGCTCTCTATCTTGGGCTGTAAAAGTGTACCAAAAATATGCGAGAGAATAAATTTATACAAGAAACCTAAGAAAAGGTAGTGCACTGCTTTTGACAACATCGTCAAATATTTATCTCTGTCTGGCACAGTAATGGCATCTTTAGCAAAACGGCGATACCGATCAATGGGACCAGATGATATGGTAGGCATAAATAACATGAATCGTGCGAAGAGAACAGCATCAAAATCCTTGATGGAGCCATCTCGCGTTTCCATAATCATACCTACCGAACGGAATGTCAAATATGAAATTCCTGTGAACCCTAATACCGTTGAGATGCTAGCCCAATGTCCAGCAGCAGCCATTTTAATCAACACAAGCGGTAGTATTGACATCACAATTGCACCGTAAAAAATAAATTTATTATTATACTTTTTACGATAAAGCGTGTATGCCCATACTAACAACCACTGCCAAATCATATAAATAATTAAGGCAATGCCCTCATGATATTTATGACCATTAAACATGAGGAAAATGAAAATAAGCGACACAACTGATTCATACCAAACAAAACGCTTACCAAAATACATACCAATTGCCAAAGGTACAAGCGCTAAAATGAGCACAATAAAGTATTTTGGATCAGCATATGGTTGCAAATTAAGCATTACCATTCACCTCAGCAATCAAGGTTTTCAAGTCTGTTTTACCGTTGGCAGTCATTGGTAAAGATTCACGGTAGATAAATCGCGATGGCATCATATAAGGCATCATAATGTCCTTCAATTCTGCTTTAATCGCATTAGTCAATAAAATTGGCTTGTCAAAATCATTTTTCTTTGCAACAACAATGGCTAATAACTGCTTGACTTTACCATCTTGATCATATCGTGGCACAGATACTGCTTGTTCTATCCACTGACTATGCTGCAATACCTGTGCAACTTCTTCAAGTTCAATGCGGTAACCATGCAATTTAATTTGAAAATCACTACGCCCTTGATAATGGAGTAACCCTTGTTCATCAAGCATACCCAGATCTCCGGTCCGATAAGCTGGTTGTCCTTCAACAGTTGTAAAAGCAACTGCCGTTTTCTCTGGGTTATTTAAGTAACCTTTAGATACAGATGGCCCAGAAATCACAATTTCTCCGGCCTGACCAGTGGGTTGCGTCGCATGACTATCAACATCTTGAATGGTTATCGTAGTATCAGCCTTAACAAAACCAATTGGTAATTTAGTATGATTTTTCAAAATTTCTTCAGTAATTTCAATGCCCGTTACTGCTACTGTTGCTTCAGTAGGACCATATGTATTGAAAATTTTGGCCTTTGGAAAACGTTCATGCAACTTTTGGGCAGTAGTAGAGGTTAATGCTTCACCACAAAATAAGAAACGTTGTAAGTGTGGATTATTAATTTCATTAAATTCTGGATCTAACAATGCAACATCAGCAAATGAAGGCGTTGATACCCAAATATTTAAATTTAACTGCGGTAGCGTAGCAAATAATTGTTTAAAATCATCCGCAATAGTCTTAGGCAATGCCTTTAAGATACCACCTGAAACCAATGTTGGTGCCCAATCCATGACAGATAAATCAAAAGAATATGGTGGCTGTGATAAGACACACTGTTGTTGCTTAAAGCCAAATTCATCCGATAGCATCCAATTCACAAAACTCAATAAATTTTGGTGATTGATTTGAACACCCTTGGGTTTCCCTGTTGTACCAGATGTGAAAATAATATAAAAATCTTGATCGTGATCAACAGTTGGTAGTGTTGGTAATGCAACTGCCGTGTTCATGACATTTGCCAATGCTTCATTAGTGATGACTGGAATTGCAGCAATTTTGATGGGTAAATCATCTACTGCAATAACCGCAGCTGGTTGCCCAATTTCTAAAATATCTAATAACCGTTCATCTGCAGAATTAACATCCACTGGAATATAAGCATGCCCCGCTTTAACACTACCCAAGAAACTCGCAATCATTTCAAATTGCTGTCCACCATAAATCATGATTGGTGCGTCAGCAGGTAAGTCTTGTTGTAATAAGTACGTTGCGATACGATCAGAAGCAATCTTTAAATCGTGATAAGTATGTACTACTCCTAGTTCATCATAAGCAACAAACTGACCATTTTCTTGTGCAATTTGGTCAATTGCCCCAATTATACTTTTAACCATTATTAACTCCTAATTTAAAACTCATTGTAAATGAAGTGGCCTTGCCCCACACCTGAATAACTATACAAGTAGATGAGTGCAATAATAATGGCAAAATAAAAAAATGTTCGCCCGATAAAATTAACGAGGCGATTTTGAAAAAACTTTTGCAACATATTTGCTCCCCCAGCGTTTTTATATAATCAGCTTATTATTTTAATGTATATATCATAATAAGTCAATATTGTATATAATATAACACATGAATGACAAAAGTATCTGAAATATATAATTTTACTTTATTAAAGATAAGGATGATTAGATGTCTATATTTTCCAAAGGACTTTCATTATTAACAAAGTGGGATAAAAGATGGCAACATCAGCCCCTCATTTCCGCCATATATACCACGTATCGTAAAATATTTACTATCTTAGTCATCGATGTTTATGCGCATATCATCGCATTATTATTCTTATTACCCAATGCACTTTTCCCGACTATTCTTGACTATCAACTTCCTTTTTATACCCCGATTGTACAAAATGTTGTTTTAATAATTGATATCATCACCATGACCTTTTTTAGTACCTTATTAGCTAAAGAGTATTATCAACGTCGTCGTCCTGATCATGATGCCACACTAATTATGATGACTATGTTTTATAGTACGATGACATCGTTCCAAAATCAAAATAATTTCAACGTTATTTTAATTAAAAACTATTTCATTTTAATATTGTTAGTCTATGCTGTTGTCAATAGTTACATCCTGTACCAAAAACTGTTAAAACAACCACAAAACCCATTGTCGTTTGCTAATATTGGCTGGGCAGCAATTATCATCACAATTGCAACAGTACTCAAGCCCTTCCTACATTCAGCCGCTCTCCAAGCAACCATTAATCAATACCTATCGTCTAGTATCTTTAATCACATTCCAGCTATTCTCATCTTTGCCTTAATCTTACCGTTGTTATCTTGGATTGGTATTTCAATTCCAAGTGACTTATTGGTCAGTCAGGCATCTGCTACTGCGATTTCAGAAAATTTAAACTTCTTTTTGACCAAGCATACGACGGCACATATTCCTTATCCGATTAACCTATATAATACATTTAGTATGTTTAGTATTGTCGGTGGTTTAGCTTTATGTTTGTTACTTTTATTCCGATCGCGAAATATTGGCGACCAACGTTTAGGGCAATGGTCCTTATTACCAAGTCTATTTAATAATCATCAATTACTTTTATTTGCTTATCCATTATTGTTACGACCATTATTTCTCATACCCATGTTAGTTAGCCCGGTTGTCACAACATCTCTAGGGTATTTAGCCGTTAAATTACATGTCATTACAATTCCTGTCTATCAAGTTCCCCTCAGTACGCCATATCTCATCAGAGCATACTTAGCTACTAACGGCAATCTAATAGCCTTAGCTGTCAGTATTCTCCTAATCATAGTATCAGTATTGATTTATTTACCATTCTTCAATATCGCCATGAAATCTCAGAAAGAATCATAATATGAGCAAACGTAAATATATCTTATGCATCTTGAGTATTATCCTGTTGGTTATCATTGGTATATTAGGTCGCTCATGGGTTGATGAAACACGTTTGAATCAGTCCAAAATCCAAAATTCACGATTATACCCTGTTATTTTTATACCTGGGTCCTCCGCCACGGTTAATCGATTCGACGATTTATTTAACAAGCTTAATGCTAATCCTAATCAAAAACACAGTGTACTAAAAATTAACATTAAAAAGGACGGTCAATATGATATATCTGGTACGATTCGTCAAACAGACTTTCGACCATTCATTGTGATTGGCTTTGAAAATAACGCCGATGGTTATAGCAATATCAAAAAGCAAGCAAGTTATATTGACGATGTCCTCACTTTGTTACAAAATCGCTATCATTTTCATCACTTTGACGCCATCGGTCACTCAAATGGCGGCTTAATTTGGACACGTTATCTAGAAAAATACTTTAACAATCAGCAATTTGTGATGAATCACTTAATGACTTTGGGAACACCATATAATTTTTCAGAAACATCGATTAGCCGTAAAACTGAAATGTTAAAGGATATGATTCAGGGGCGTACCCAACTACCCTCAAACCTTATAGTCTACTCGATTGCCGGAACAGAAGATTACACTGATGATGGGATTGTCCCTGTTCAAAGTGTGACGGCGGGTAAATATATTTTCCAGAATTATACACAAAAATATATGCAAATTACTTTATCAGGTAATGAAGCACAGCATTCAAATTTACCAGATAATAACGAAGTCGTTAGCATTATTAACCAGTATATTTTAACAGACAATAGCAATCCTAGAAATCCAACTAACGCACCAAAATAAACCACTCTATAATAAAAAAAGCACCAATATTGTAAATGTTTTCACTTACAATATTGGTGCTTTTTATGATTTATTTTGTGTAACCTTCTGGATGACTTTGATGCCATTGCCATGCTGTTTTAATAATATCTTCAACATTATCATATTTTGGTGCCCAGCCAAGCACCCGACGTGCTTTATCTGAATTGGCTACCAAAATATCAGGATCCCCTGGTCGACGTGGGCCAATTTTAGACGGAATATCAACACCAGTAGCTTTGCGTGCCGCTTCAACCATCTCCTTAACTGAAAAGCCAGTTGCAGAACCCAAGTTAAATTGATTACTGTCGCCACCTTCTTTTAGATAGTCTAATGCCAAAATATGCGCATCAGCTAAATCCAATACATGAACATAATCACGCACATTGAAACCATCAGGTGTATTATAGTCATCCCCAAACATTTCGATATAATCACGTTGTCCCAATCCCGCTTGTAAGATAATTGGCACTAGATGTGTTTCAGGTGCATGATCTTCACCAATTGTGCCATCTTCAGCAGCTCCTGCAACGTTGAAATAACGCAAAGCAACCCATTTGATCCCATCTGCTTGGTCTGCCCAAGCCATGATTTTTTCCATCATTAGTTTACTTTCGCCATAAGGGTTAATTGGCTGTTGCGGATCTGTTTCCTTAATCGGAATGTTGACTGGATTACCGTATGTTGCAGCAGTAGATGAAAATACAATCTGCTTCACATCATGTGCTTTCATCACTTCAAGTAAGGTGATCATACCACTCGTATTATTATCAAAATATTTAAGCGGATTGGCTACGGATTCTGGAACAATAGAAAAGGCAGCAAAATGTACAACAGCTTCAATATTTTCTTGATCAAATACTTGATTAAGTGCTGCTTTATCACGTACATCAACTTCGTAAAACTTAGCATCTGGATGCACTGCCTGACGATGTCCTGTCACCAAATTATCTACAACAACGACTTCACGTTCATCTTCAATTAAACGTTTTACCATGTGTGAGCCAATATAACCCGCACCACCTAATACTAATACTGCCATGTTTGCCTCCAATAGCTTTTGATATCAGTAACTTTAAGTTAGTTCTGTATCCAATTATACACTACGCCATGTGAAAATAGCTTCTGCAGATGTATGCGCTGCAACCATAATACGATGTTTAGTCACATTATCAGCTATCGCAACTTGGCTAATAACTTCTTGTCCCAAACGCACTTCATTTTCATATTTAATATTGATATTTGTGATTTCATGATGTTTCAGATAATCTAAATCCAAAACATCTTGCATCCATTCAAAATATTTAGAGTTATTGACGTGCTGATTTGTATCAATATCTAAATAACGAACGTGATAATTTTTTTCAATAATGTCGTCCGTTGTCGTGATTTTATCTGGTCGTGGAATATGATTAATCTGTTTCACACGTTCGGCTGAATATTTATCAATAATATCTTGTGGAATACGTGCCATACGTCGATTATCAATGTCTAACATTGCCCATATAGAATCAACACGAATGATTTCTTCATTCTGTTCGTCAAAAAAGACAAATGGTCGATGTACAAAGAACGGATTATACTGTGAGGCTTGTGTTTCAATGCGGATGACCTCATTCACAGTAGGACGCCTTTTGATGTGGACATCATACTGTAAAATAACCCATCCCAAACCACGTGAAAGATGTTCTTCTTGTCCAACACCCAAATGATCACTTTGTGTTTTGGATGATAATACGGCCAAATTCAAAATCATTGGTAGTGATAGTTTGCCCGACATATCACTCTCAAAATATTCAATTTTATGTACTATTTCAAAAGGAATCCCCATATTATTTACCCTCTAAACCATGATACTGATTGTAGACATCTTGTCGTGCTAACCCTCTTTGCTTAGCAACTTGCTTAATGGCGACATTAGGTTTTTCTCCTGCTTCAATCAACTGTTTCACAGCATCAACTGGTGATATAGCAACCATTTCTTCGTCATTTACCTGGTCAACAGCAGTAATATCTCCAGTATAACCCGATAACATCACCACAAATTCACCACGAATTTCATTACTACTTGCCCAAGATACTAATTCAGCTAATGTGCCTCGCAAGAATTCTTCATAACGTTTAGTCAATTCTCGAGCTAAGACAACACGCCGTTCATCACCCATTACTTTTTGCATATGCTGTAATGTGGTTTTGATACGATGTGGTGCTTCATAGAAAACAACCGTATCTCTAAATGTGGATAACTGATGCAATTCTTCAAGTTGTTCACTCTTCTTACGCGATAAAAAGCCATAAAAATAAAAAGGTTGTGGGACTAAACCACTGGCAATCAGCGCTGTAACACCAGCTGTAGGGCCAGGTATAGGTACCACCACAATATTGTTATCCACAGCAGCAGCAACTAATTCTTTTCCAGGATCAGATATCGATGGCATTCCTGCATCGCTCACTTGTGCTAGGTCATGACCTGCTAATAAATGATCAATGAGTTCTGTGCGCTTATTTTGCCAATTATGTTCATGAAAAGACGTTTGTTTAGTATGAATATCAAAATAATTTAATAATTTTTGTGTATGGCGTGTATCCTCCGCCGCAATCAATGGTACTTGCTGCAACGTTTCTACTGCTCGAGGTGTCATATCAGCTAAATTTCCAATTGGAGTAGGTACGAGGTATAAAGTACCTGTTTCGTGTTGCTCAAAACTTTTTTGTTGTTGCATCCTACTCTCCTAAAATAATGGATGTATCCAATACAATTTTTTCTAAACGACTTTGCAATGAAATATTAACCTTGCGTAACTTATCATCTGCCAAAATATTATCGCTCACACGTACTAATTTATCTATAGTATAGCTACGTCTGAGACTTTTATAGAAACCAACTAATTTTGGATATTTCAAATCTTCTGTAGAGATATAATCATAAATCATCATATCTCTGATCACCTCATGTAGCCATCTGAAAAATAACTGTTGTTGCGTTACTGTTTCAATTAACGGCAATAATTTAGCTTGCACATAAGCAAAGGCTTCAATTTGTCGTTGCATCATGAGCTCAACCCATTTAAACGTTATGCCTTGTGCCTGCTGGAGCCAATCATTCGTTATTTCTGGTAACCCTGAATGCTGTTCAGATTGTAAATGAACAATCTGAGCCCGTGATTGAATCGTCGGCAGTACATCATTTAAGTTGTTGGTCAACATCAAAATAAGTTGTGGACCAGCTGGTTCTTCAATAAACTTTAATAAAGAATTTGCTGCACTAGTCGTCATTGTTTCAACTGCATCCAAAACAAAAACCTTACGTGAACTTTCCGTTGCACGCGTCACAAATTCTGGCGTCAACGCTCTAATTTGGGCTACTTTTAAGGCAGTTCCTGGTGTCATCGGTGTAACAATATGTACATCAGGATGATCACCATCAACAATACGTTGCGCATTGCGATGATCATTTCCGACAATCTGCCAAGCTAAAAAACGTGCAAAGTCAAGTTTGAGATCTTGTGGAAATCCAACCAATAAATATAAATGGCTCAATTTTTCTTCAGTAATTAAATTGAGAAATTGTCCAACTTGTTTTGGATAGCTTTGACGTGCATTTTCAATAAACTCTACTGTCATTAGAATTGATGAAACGATTCAATATCTTGCGTAAATACTGTCGCACCACCAACTTGCACTTCGATTGGATAGGCAGCACCTTCAATACCAGCATCTAAATTCATTGGCGGTACCATGAATTGATTACGCGTTTGTGAAATACTTTTAATAATGTCCAAAACTTCTTGAACGCGGTCTTTTTCAATGGCAATCATGAACGTTGTATTGCCTGAACGTAAGAAACCACCAGAAGTAGACAAACGTGTTGCACGAACATTTGCCTTAACGAATGCATTACTTAATTTGTTAGTATCTTTATCTTGAACAATTGCCGTAATTAATTTCATGAGTGAACTCCATTTCTATTTTTTAATTGTTGCCAAATCAATGCACGTGTTGCTGTAATAACCATTTCTAACGGTTGCGTTGCATCAATGACCTGGATACGGTCAGGAAACTGATCACGTAAGGCAAGATAAGTATTGCGTACCTTAATATGAAAACTCAAATCTTCCTTATCAAGGCGATCAATTTTACCTTGACGATGCTGCATAACGCGCTTTAAGCCAATATCAGCTGGTACATCTAGGTAAATCGTTAAATCGGGTAATAGTCCTTCTGTTGCAAATTGATTGAGCGTCCAAATACGGTCTACGCCTAAATCGCGACCACCACCTTGATACGCTAAAGAACTATCAATATAACGATCACTAATCACAACTTTTCCTGCAGCTAACGCAGGTTGAATCGTTTCAACTAAATGTTGGCGTCTAGCAGCAGCATAAAGTAATGCCTCGGTACGCTTATCCATCCCATTATCTTCTTCAGGTTGTAGAATAGCACGAATCGCTTCAGCAATTGGATTACCCCCAGGCTCTCGTGTTGTTACTAGATCATCACCCAGCATGGGTCCTAATTCTCCAATTAAAGCTTGTAACACACTCGTTTTCCCAGCGCCCTCAGGACCTTCAAAAGAAATAAACTTTGCCTCTGACATCTTCAACTCCTATTTATCCGATTTGATAACATGCGTTTGCATATGACCAACTGTTTTGCGCCGTCGCGCTTCGCGATATAAATAAAAGAATTTTGCTTTAGCCAAAGCTGTTTGCGCTTGTATTAAGCGTACATTAACTTGCCCGTCCAGTAAAGCGTTTTCAGAGTTTTGAGCTGATTCCCAATCTATTTTGGCCTTGTCGATTTGAAATACTAATGCTTGATCATATTCTTTACGAATATCTTTTCTTTTTTTACCAAAAATCATAATTCTGTCCGCCCTTGCACAGCTTTTATTAATGTTAATTCATCTGCATAATCAATGTCTGATCCAACAGACAATCCATGTGCTAATCGCGTCACTTTAATGCCAGCAGGCTTTAACAATCTCGCCAGATACATGGCAGTTGCTTCACCCTCCGCGTTAGCATTGGTACCAACAATCACTTCTTTAATTTCTTCATGCTCGGATAAACGCCTAACCAAACTCGGCAAGTTAATATCTTCTGGGCCTGTCCCGGCACTTGGTGAAATCACACCATTCAAAACATGATATAAACCATGATAATCACGGGTATTTTCCATCGCCATCACATCTCTTGAATTTTCAACGACAAAAACTGTCCCTTGATTGCGACTTTTATCACGACAAATAATACATGGATTCATATCTTTTTCAGTAATCATGCCACAAGTATCACAAAAGGTTAAATCCTTTTTGGCTGAAATTAACGACTTGGAAAAACTTTCCACATCTTCATTGTCCATACCCAAAGTGTAAAAAGCTAATCGGGTGGCTGTTTTTGGCCCTATTCCGGGTAACTTTGTATAATTATCTATTAACTTAGCGATTGGTTCTGGATACTGCATCACTATTTCCCATTTTCAAATACTTTATCAGTCACATTAATCAACAATATTCACGAGATCATCACCAAATAGCTTTTTAGCTTCTGAAACGATTTGGGGCTCATCTGTTTTAATTGATTCATGTTCAGCATTTTGTTGCGCATTGTTTGATTGTGTTGCTTTTGCAACCTTGACATAAGGTAATGTAGCCAAGTCAATTTGAGGTGCGGCACCTGTTTTAAGTTTCTCAACATATTCTGTTCGATCAAGATGCCACTCATCTTGCGAAATCATGACCAATTCATTCGATAACGCATGCTTATTCAGTACTGCTTTTAATTGCGTTTGCAATACCGTATTTTGTAAAACTTGTTCCAGTAAGGCAGGATAATCAAAAGCCAGCACTACTGCAACTTGACTAGCAGCAACTGGCGTTGCTGTTGTCAATAAAGCTCGACCAGCTACATCAAATTGCGCCAAAATATCTGCCCATTTATTTTTAATGGTTACCAAACTATTACGTTGCGCTGTCCCTAGCACAGCGAACACAGCTTGCTGACCAGTTCTAACAGAATAATCTTGCCCATCACGAGATACTGGCTCTGGCTCTGGCTCTGGCTCTGGCTCTGGCTCTGGCTCTGGCTCTGGTTCTGGCTCTGGCTCTGGCTCTGGCTCTGGCTCTGGTTCTGGCTCTGGCTCTGGCTCTGGCTCTGGCTCTGGCTCTGGCTCTGCTGATTGTTGCACGGCCGTTGCCGGTTGCTCAACCAATTTATTATTTTTATTAATACCTAATTTTACAGTAAGTAACTCTAAATAAACATCACCTTGCATTGTCTGCATTAATTGTCGCTGTACATCATCCAGAATAATCATCATCTCCTGAATACGTTGCATACTAATGCGCCCCTGCAATTGTTGTAGTTGGAACAACGGAATTGTTGATTTTACCAATGTTTCAGCAACATTAGATAACATCACATCCCGTAATAAAGCCATTAAATCAGCAATAAAGCGCTGGGCATCTTTACCATCTTGTAAAACATCATGCAAAATTTGTAATGCTGATTGCACATCATAGTCAATAATGCTTTGTAAATAATCAAACAACTGCGTTGTTGTTGCAGAACCCGTTACTTGTAAAGCATTTTCAACGGTTACATGATCTTGTCCAAAAGCAATCACTTGATCTAATATGGACAACGCATCACGCATACCACCTTCAGCTGCATTGGCAATAATACGTAAAGCATCTTCATCATACGCAATATTTTGCTGGTCCAAAATATATGACATTCGTTGTTGCATTTGCTGCGTACTAATGCGCTTAAATTCAAATCTTTGTGTTCTAGATAAAATAGTAGCCGGAATTTTTTGCGGTTCCGTTGTGGCTAGTATAAATTTAACATTAGCAGGTGGTTCTTCTAGTGTTTTTAGTAGGGCATTAAAAGCGCCTGTTGATAACATATGTACTTCATCAATAATATAAATCTTGAATTGTGCTTCAATTGGCGCATAATTGGCACTATCACGAATATTACGAATTTCATCCACACCGTTATTTGATGCGGCATCAATTTCGATAATGTCAGGTATTTGTGCATCGTCTTGGTCAGCTGGAATACCATTTACTGCTTTTGCAAAAATCTTGGCTGCACTTGTTTTTCCAGTTCCTCTAGGACCACTAAACAAGTAAGCGTGCCCTGTTTGCCCTGTCTGAATTGCATTTTGTAACGTTTGGGTGATAATTTCTTGACCCACCATGTCGTCAAAAGTTCTTGGACGATACACGCGATATAAAGCTTGATATGCCAAAATTTTCCACCTCCACTTACAAAAAAAGACCGCTGAGCGGTCAAATATGTACACAGGCACAACATCAAACAACCTTAGGGCTGCTACATTCCTGTCCTGACCCAGTTCGGGAGAAGACGTTTGCCTGCAATAAATATTATACGTGATTTTTAAGATTCTGGCTAGTCTTTTTCGCTAATCCTTACTGAATTTTCAAGCGAAAATTGGTAAAGCGCGTTGCAACCTTCATTTGCCATTTAAAATAAGAAACATACATCTGTGGTAATAAGTACTCATTGACAGCTGCATAGTCATCAACTAATGACACAATCCAACTTTCAACATATTTTGGTGGTGCAATGGTTGCACCAAACATGTGTTTCACAATAATATCTGCTTCTTTAGGTGAAATATGTGTTATTTTACGTGCATTTTTTAAAGCAATACGAGGGTGCACATAAGCATGTGTGCCTTCATCAAACTTAGTTGTACGCCAGTCGTAATAAAATAGGTCATGCAATAATCCTGCTCGTGCTGTTGCAACTTCATCAGCGCCTACCTTTTTAGCAATAAGGTATGACTGATAAGAAACAGAAATAGAATGTTCTAATCGATTTGAAAAATGATGCTGTGGATAATTTTCTAATTTTTGAACTTCTTCACGTTGTAATAAATCACCGACAATTGCCACATAATCTTGGTCAACTTGCCATTCATTTAAATTTTGCATTCAATACCTCTTTTTTAGTCCACTAACAATATTATAGTACAAAATGCACCAAAAGAGAATACTATTTGTTTTTCAGCTGTTTTACAAGTTTATGTTTTAATCGTATTTCAGAGAAAAAATTTTGTAATAATTGACCACATTCGTCACTTTTAATACCTGGATGCACTTCAACACGGTGGTTTAATCGTTCATCTTCTAGTAATGTATATAATGATTTAACGGCACCACCTTTGGCATCTTGAGCCCCATAATAAATGACTGGTATCCGTGAATTAATAATAGCACCAGCACACATCATACATGGTTCTAACGTCACAAATAAGGCGGTATTCTCTAACCGCCACGATTGTGCAGCCTGATTAGCCGCCTCAATTGCAAGCAATTCTGCATGAGCCGTGGCCTGTTGCCCTTGTTCTCGATGATTATGTGCACGTGCAATAATTTGATTATCATGTACAATCACTGCACCAATTGGGACTTCGCCTTCCGATCCAGCTTGCCTTGCCTCATCCAGTGCTGCTTGCATAAAATCATTAATCTGTTCGTCTGAAAAAATGGGGATATTCGCCATACTATCGTGTACTTTCTAAAATGTAATAACCTTTATCTTTATGAATAACCTGCGCATTGCCAAATGCTTCTGCCATATTTTTTTGGGCTGATGGCGCTCCTTGCTTCTTCTGTAAAACCGCAATCAATTTACCACCTGGCTGTAAATGTAATTTAGCTTCTTGTAACATTGACGTTACAACTTTTTTCCCCGCTCTAATTGGTGGGTTTACCAAAATCAAGCCATATTGTTCAGAGATATTGTCATAAACATCTGATTGGAAAATGTGCGTCACGTCTGCTACATTATTCTTCTTTGCATTGACGCGTGCTAACTGTAAAGCACGTTCATTTACGTCAACCATATCAACCGTACGTTTGAATTTTTTAGCCACAGCTATGCCGACAACACCATATCCAGTACCTAAATCAAGTATCTTTCCTTCAGGAATAGTCGTTTTACTCAATGCTTCAAGCATCGTTCTTGTGCCAAAATCAATGGTCCTTTTCGAAAAAACACCGCTATCTGTTTGAAAATACAACTGGTGTCCTAAAAGCTCAAAATCAAAGTGATGATAGTTGTGCTCAGCTGTTGGTTCAGCTGTAAAGTATTGTTCATTAGCTTGTTTATCTATATTTTTCATAATTATATTATATCGGAAAATGACATCATCGCTGCCGTTTCCATAAAATCTTTTTAAACCTTCGACATTTTTACATTAAAATATATATTTCTACTATTTATTGATAATAAAAAAAGTTAGTTCACTATGAACTAACTTTTTTTATTATACGGATAAACTCCGATATTATATTATAGATGTCAATTACTTAACAGTAACTGAAGCACCAGTTTCTTCAAGCTTAGCCTTTAATTCGTTAGCTTCGTCTTCAGAAATGCCTTCCTTGATGTTTGAAGGTGCATTGTCAACTAAGTCCTTAGCTTCCTTCAAGCCCAAGCCAGTTACTTCACGAACTGCCTTGATAACCTTAACCTTAGCAGTACCTGCTGATGTCAATTCAACATCAAATTCTGTCTTTGCGGCAGCACCTGCACCGTCAGCACCTGCAGCGGCTACAGGAGCAGCAGCTGAAACACCAAATTCTTCTTCGATAGCTGAAACCAAGTCAGCCAAGTCTAAGATCGTTGCATCCTTCAATGATGCGATGATCGCGTCTTTATCAAAAGCCATGATCTATATCCTCCAAATAAATGTTTTATTAGTAATTTTGTTTAAATTATTCAGCATCTGCAGCTGCTTCTTCAGCAGGTGCATCGCTTTCTGATTCCAACTTCTCTTGCAATGCCTTAACAGCATATGCAAATGAACGGATTGGGAATTGGAATTCGGCCAACAATTGACCAAACAAACCTTCGCGTGATGGTAATGAAGCATACTTATTGATTTCATCAATATCAGATACATTACCGTCAACAACACCACCCTTGATTTCCAAAGCTTCATTTGCATCAGCAAACTTCTTCAAAATACGAGCGGGTGCAACAGCATCTTCTGATGAGAAGGCAACAGCTGATGGTCCAACGAAAATATCATTCATTTCACCATAGCCAGCCTTATCAGCAGCACGTGTCAAAACCTTGTTCTTGATAACCTCAAGAACAATACCTTCTTCACGCAATTGATGACGTAAATCAGTTGACTGTGCAACAGTCAAGCCACGTGTATCAACAACAACTGCAGAAGCAGAATTCTTGAATTGTTCAGCAACTGCCTCAACTTTTTCAGCTTTAATCGCAATAGCTTTTTCACTCATGTCTTTACTCCTTCCTTAAAAATTATTTTGCAAAAGAAATCCGTGCGCCAGAAGACAACACGGAAAAGTTTTAAACTTCCTCGGCAGGGTATTAAGGCAAATGCCACCTGAGTCTTAGGCAAAATAGATTCAATTACTTGTTAAGTATATCAGATACAACTAACGCTGTCAATTACAAACCAGCAACATCCAAAGTTACAGATGGACTGAATGTTGATGCAATTGAAACGTGTTGTACATAAGTACCCTTAACAGCAGCTGGACGTGACTTAATTACAGTAGATGCAATTGTCTTAATGTTTTCAGCTAACTTATCAGCATCAAATGATACACGACCAACAGGTACAGCAACGTTACCGTCACGGTCTGTACGGTATGTTACTTGTCCGCCCTTAGCATCTGAAACAGCTTTGGCAACGTCCATTGTCACAGTACCAGTCTTAGGGTTAGGCATCAATCCCTTAGGACCCAATGCACGACCTACACGACCTACTTGTGCCATCATATCAGGTGTAGCAATGGCAACGTCAAAGTCTAACCAGCCACCTTGGATACGTTGTACCAAATCAGCAGCACCAACAACATCAGCGCCAGCTGCTTCAGCTTCTTTAGCCTTATCGCCTTGTGCAAAGACAACAACCTTCTTGTCCTTACCAGTACCATTTGGCAACACAACAGCACCACGCAATTGTTGGTCTGCTTGACGTGTGTCAACGTTTAATTTGAATGAAACTTCAACTGAAGCATCAAAATTTGTATAATCGATTTCTTTTAATAAAGCTACTGCTTCATCAAGAGCATATGCCTTTTCAGCATCTACTTTCTCGAGGGCAGCAATGTACTTCTTACCATGCTTCTTTGCCATTATTTTTCTCCTTGCAAATGCGGTCAAGCAATCAGAAAACTGATAATTTAGTCTCTAATCTCCCGCTTGATCTTGTCAACTTTCGTTAACGATCCGACAAACGCTTATTCAGCATCTTCCTTGATTGCTGTACCTTCAACAGTCAAGTCAACACCATCAACAGTAATTCCCATTGAACGCGCTGTACCTTCAATCATACGCATAGCATTTGTAATGTCATTGGCGTTTAGATCTTGCATCTTATTTTCGGCGATTGCTTTGATCTGATCAAGAGTTACGTTACCAGCCTTCTTGATGTTAGGCTCACCAGAACCCTTACCAACCAACTTACGTAATTGGTCAGCTGCAGGTGGTGTCTTAGTAACGAATTCGAATGAACGATCGTCAAAGACAGAGATTTCAACAGGAATGATTGATCCTGCTTGATCTTGTGTGCGCGCATTAAATTCCTTAGTAAATTGCGCAATGTTAATGCCAGCTTGTCCTAAAGCAGGTCCCACCGGTGGAGCTGGTGTTGCTTTAGCAGCAGCAATTTGTAGTTTAACAACGTTTACGACGTTTTTTGCCACGATATTTTCCTCCTCGTGTTGTGGTAGACGCAGCTTGTCTGCTGCTCCCACGCATGCTCTACGCATACCAGTTAATGTTATCAAATATCACAACATATTACAACATCAAAATGCTTTTTATAGTGTATCAATATCAGTAAATGATAATTCAGTTGGTGTTTCGCGTCCAAACACTTCCACAGTGGCTTCTATTGCTTGCTTCTCTGGATCAATACTTGTCACAATACCTTCCATACCAGAAAATGGTCCTGCAATAATCTTAACGGCATCACCAATTTCAACATCCAAGTCAACTGTTTCTCGCGTAACCATGCCCATTCGACGTAACAATAATTCAACTTCTTCAGGTAGTAAACTATTAGGTTTTGATCCAGCACCGTGAGAGCCCAAAAATCCGGTTACGCCAGGCGTGTTACGAACCACATACCATGCTTCGTCTGTCATATTACCTTCTTGTGGTGTTGCCATTTCTACCAACACATATCCTGGGAAATCATTTTCAATCGTTTGTTTAGCTTCGCCGTCTTTGATTGTTGTGACTTCTTGTTCAGGTACTAAAATACGGAAAATTTGTTCTGACATTCCCATTGTTTGTGTACGTGATTCCAAGTTTGCCTTCACCTTATGTTCGTACCCAGAATAAGTATGAACAACAAACCAGCTTTTCTCGATTTCTTCAGACATGATATAACCTCTTTTTTCAAAATAAAAAGAACTCCGATATTGAAGTCCCCTGCTAACAATTATTGTAACGCATTTTAAATTAATGTGCTAGTAGCCAACCAAAGCCATTTTGTAGCAGCCAATCCGCGCCGCCCAAAAAGGCAGCAAATATAATAGATACTGCAATCACTGTAACTGTCTCACGAGAAGCTTGCTCCTGTGTTGGCCATGTTACTCTCTTCATTTCTTTGGCGACATTCTTAAAATACGTAATCATAATTTACCCTACTTAGTTTGTTGATGCAAAGTATGTTGTCCACAATGTGAACAATATTTTTTCACTGCTAAACGTACTGTACGATCTTTTGATAGCATTACTGTATAGTTACGCGATCCACAAATTGTACACGCTAAGGAAACTTTCTGGCTAGCCATTAGTAACCTCCTCAAATTTTCTTGTATAACTATATCATTTTGCTATATAAAATTCAAATACTTTAATCCTCAGCAACTTCATTAACCAGTTGTTTCAATTGCTTTTTTAATCGATATTGAAATTGTTCTACTTGCCGTTTTGCTTTTAAATTGTCATGTTCAACCCAATCTTGAACACCAAGTAATCGTTGAACTGTTTCACGAAATCGTTGGCTGTTACTGAATTGTAAACGATCTAAACTATCTCTTAGTAGCAATAATTTTTCTGGATTAAATGTATTTGTACTAATCTCCACCAAATGAACATCTTCTTGATTTTGAGTATCCGGCGCTAAAGCAGCGTTCAGAAATACTTGTTTTTTAGTATGCTGTTGTCGAATAATGTCAGTTGCCCGATTGTGTAACGATTGAATAAAATAAGTTGAAAAGCGTGCGGTTGGCGCTATGATATTATAACGTCGCACACAACGCATCAATAACTCTAACCCTTCTGAATACCAATCGTCTTCACGAATGTGGCTAAATACTTTACGTCGATGAATATCGTATATTGCCGGACGCAAGTGATTTATCAACACCGTATAAGCAACGTCATGCCCCCTTTTTGCAGCACGAACAGCCGGTAATAATCTATCCCCCAATAGACTCCCTCCAAGTCATTAATTTTTATGACGACTATTGAAACCTTGATAAATTAATAAACTAGCAGCTACACTGGCATTTAAACTTTGAACATGTCCAATCATCGGAATAGTTAACATACCGTCCATTTTTTTCTTAAGTAAAGGTGAGATGCCTTTTCCCTCATTACCAATCACAAGCGCCGTTGGCCCAGTAGCATCCAAATGACGATAATCTTCACCTGCCATATCTGTTCCAAATATCCAGAGCCCCCGCTCTTTCAAAGTTGTAACAGTATTAGCTAAATTCGTCACACGCACTACAGGTACATGCTCAATGGCTCCCGTTGAAATTTTTGCGACGGTTGCCGTTAGCTGAACCGCTCTTCTTTTAGGAATAATAACACCATGAACCCCAGCTGCATCAGCCGTTCTTAAAATAGAACCCAAATTATGTGGATCCTCAATACCATCTAGGATAATGAAAAATGGCGTCTCGCTCTTTTCTTGTGCACGATCAAACAAATCATCCAACGTTGCATATTGAAATGCCGCAACACTCAAGGCAACGCCTTGGTGCGTACCGCCTTCTGAAATTTCATCTAACTTTGATTTGGGTACAGATTGCACAACCAGCTGTTTCTTTTTAGCTAATTGTAATATTTCATTGATATGCTTACCTTTTAGGCCAGATTGGAGCAAAACTTTGTTGATTGTTTGACCTGCTTTAAGTGCTTCAACGCTGGCATGATGTCCATAAATGAAGTCAGTGTTGGCTGGTGCTTTACTTTGTTGGTTCATATGTGGTTAACCCTTTCTGATGATACTTGCTTAAAAATCCATGTCATTAATTCTGTTATACGATCTTGCTGTTTTGAAAGATATAAATAGCCAAAAAGCGCTTCTATTCCCGTTGATATACGATAAGTCACCACATCAGTATTTTTAGCCTTTGTATGTGACTTAGCATTTCGGCCCCTCTTAAAATAGTTCAGTTCATCATCAGTCAGTACATGATCCTCTGTCATACATTTAAAAATTTTGGCATGTGCTTTGGCCGAAACAAATTGTTTACTATGTCGTTGTAAATCATTGACCTTAGTCAAACCAGTCGATAACAAATATTGCCGCACTTGAATTTCATAAATTGCATCACCGATATAAGCTAACGCAAGTCCGTTGAGTTGTTCATAATTTAAATTTTGCATAGTTATATTATACGCATTTTCAAAATATGCGTTGAAGTTTCATACTCCCCTTGAATGTTCTGCAGAACACCTTCTCATCATACACATTCTCTATGGATAACTTGAATTATTCGGCATAAATGGTTGTTTTTTTAACATGATTAACTAAAATTACTATTAATTTGTTGATGCGCGCACTGTTAACTGCCCGTTAATAAGAATTCTTTTCTTTTGTGGCTCAGGCTGATGCCGCACTTCATCAAATAAATGATAGAGCGCTCTTCCTGTTTCAAAAAAATCATATTCAAAGCTTGTCAAATTGGGTGTGACAATGCGACTCATGTCTGATTGTCCAAAGCCAATAATTTTCGGTGATTGATGCAACGTCAAACTTGCTTGCAATGCTCCGACTGCCATTCGATCTGTTGCTGCAACGACAACATCATACTGCTGTTGCTGCATTGCCGTTAACGCATCGTCTTTGGCAACCTGCAAATTGAAATCACTCATCACTATATCATATACAATCTGCTGATCATGCAACGCTTGTTGAATAGGATTAAATCGATCATGCCCAATCGCCTGATCCTTCTTAGCGTCAATACCCAATAGCAAAACACGTTGTGGTGCCAAAGTTAATAGATACGCCGCAACATTGCGACCAGCTGCTACATCATTCATCACAACACGGTGAAAGCCACTGTCATCTTGACCTTGAATGACGATTGGAATATCAAACTGTTCCAGTAATTGCCTAATATTAGCGCTAATATTGGCTGTCAATAAAATTAACCCGCCAATATTTTGAGAAGATAACCTTTCAATCGCAGCTAATTCACGTGCTTCATCTTGATAACTATTAACAATTAAGAATATATCATCTTGATTCGCATTATCTAATCCACGCAACATTTCTGTTTGAGCCGATGAGTCTAATCGTGGCACGATAACCCCTACAGTGTGGTTAATTTGCTGCTTTAAACTTTGCGCAAAAGCATTGGGTTGATAATTATGTGCAACAACTACATCATCAATTTTCTCACGTGTTTTAGGACTAATAGACCCGCCATTCAAATAACGAGAAACCGTACTTTTTGAGACATTGGCGATACGTGCGATATCGTTAATCGTAATTTTCTTTTCCATATTTTTACCGCATCCATTACATCATAATGGCAACAACCAACGTTATTGTCATCCCCAACATTAATACCACTAGATTTTTAATAGATAATACAAACGTTTCTTCTTTTATTGGTCTTTTCGTAAAAGTACGCGCATTTTGAATAAGGATTGGTGCTAATAATAAAGTGACTAGCATTGGTAGTGGTGCATATTTAAGTATAATTGCCACTATTATTTCAATTAAAGCTAGTACAACTAGTCCTTGATACAACACTTTAGACCGAGAAAGGCCTAAATAGTGTACTAATGTATGTCGATGATTCTCTTCATCTTCCTGATGATCTGCAATATTGTTAGCAAACATAATATTGGCAATCAAAATAACCAATGGTAAGCTTACAATCAACCACTGCCACAATATTGCCAAACTCAACTGTATTTGCGTATTCACATATAGTTGCGCAACAAAAATAAAGTATCCCATTGTGATACCTGACACCAACTCTCCAAACGGTGTGTTAGTAATCGGCTTAGGTCCAGCTGAATACAGGTAGCCAATAAAAAAGCTAATGATACCAATAATCCAAGTGACATAATCTGTAAGCAGCGCCACTGATATACCTGCAATCGCCGCAATTACGGCTAAGCTAACTGCCACGTGCAATACCTGTTTATCTGTGATAGTTGCTTCTGATACTGTTTCACGTAAATAGCTGTTATTTTGCTGACGTTTATTATCTTCATAACGATTAAAAGTATTCACTGCTAAATGGACACATACCGTAGCAATTATGAGTAGTATGGCATTTAACCAATTAATTCTAGCATACTGCCACTGGCTGTATGCTAATCCTACCATTAACGGTGCGACACTTGGAATGACTACACGCACTTCAACTAAATCCAAAAACTGTTTCGGCGTCATTTTTTTAAACCTCGACTTCAAACATTCTCAATATATAAAGTAGTGTAACAGAAAAAAAGCGACTTTTGAGGTCTTGCACCTACATTTTAAAAGTGTAAGATGATTAACAAATACATTATCCACTAAAATAAGGAGCTTTTTTATATGCCATTCGCTATTTCATTACATCAAATTGAACAATTTAGAAAAAATACGCAAACAATTGAACATGCCGTTCGTCAACGTGCTATCACCAAAAACGGCATTGCAGCGACAAGTTTTAATCAAAAAACTATCAATCAGAATCCCGATGTTTTTTCAGTTGACCTTGATACTGGTAAAGTAGCCAATCAAAAGCAATCCGGTCGTTGCTGGATGTTTGCTGCGCTTAATACAATGCGACATGATATTAAAGACACTTTCCATTTATCTGAGGATTTCCAACTTTCCCAAAGTTATACGTATTTTTGGGATAAATTTGAAAAAGCAAACTACTTTTACGAGAATGTATTAGCCACAGCTACTGAAGCACTTAATTCAAGAAAAGTGAGTTTTTTGATGACGACGCCACAGCAAGATGGCGGTCAATGGGATATGATGGTGGCCATTATTCAAAAATATGGTGTTGTCCCTCAATCTGTTTATCCTGAAAGTTATGAATCATCATCTTCTCGCACCTTCAATACAACATTTAATACCAAGTTAAGACACGATGCCGTTATCCTACGTAATTTGATAGCTCAAGAAGCCAGTACAGATGAGATAACACAAATACGGCAAACCATGCTGTCCGAAGTTTATAACATGCTTAGTTTAACTTTTGGTGAGCCCCCTGTTGCCTTTGATTTTACTTATCGTGACCAAAATAAAAACTATCATGTTGAACATAATCTAACGCCAAAAGCCTACTATGAGCAATTTATCGGCTGGCAATTAGATGACTATATTTCAATTATCAATGCACCAACTGCAGACAAGCCGTTTAATGCAACTTATACTGTTGATATGCTGGGCAACGTTGTTGGTGGTCGCGAAGTCAAGCACTTAAACGTAGATATCGATTTGATGAAATCATTAGCCATTAAACAACTACAGGCTCATCAAAGCGTGTGGTTTGGCGTTGATATGGGGCCACAAGTGGATCGTGGAAGCGGTGTAATGGCCAATAATATGTTTGCAACAGACGATCTCTTACAAGTCAACACGATGATGACAAAAGCCCAACGTTTGGACTATGGTGAGAGCCTCATGACACATGCTATGGTTCTGACAGGCGTCGATTTAGATGATAGCGGTAAGCCATTGCGTTGGAAGGTCGAGAATTCTTGGGGTGAAAAGGTTGGCCAAAAGGGTTACTTTATTATGTCCGATGATTGGATGAGCGAGTATGCTTATCAGGTGGTTGTCAATAAGTCCTTCCTATCAGATAAGCTTAGAAATATTTATGATACAGCCGAACCAACACAACTTGCCCCATGGGATCCGATGGGTGCATTAGCTTAAATAAAAACGTCTACTGATTAGTAGACGTTTTTTATTTATCATATTGCTTTAAAAATTGACTAATTTTTTCACGATAGGTAACTGGATAATCATGAAAGCTTTGGACATGCTTGGCACCTTTGGTTACCCACAGTGATTTTGGTCCATTATCTGCTTGATATAGACGATAAACCATTTTGGTTGGGACAAAATCATCCTTGTCGCCATGAATGAATAAAACAGGTCGTGTATTCTTACGGACCTGATTGATTGGACTCGCCTCCGCATAGCTATATCGCGCGCTAACTTTTGATATGCCTGATACAACATTTACAAGTGGAAACCATGGTAAATGATACATATTATTGGCTTCGTATTTCACCTCATCCCACACACTCGTGTAGGACGAATCAGCAATGACTGCCTTAACTTGTGCTGGTAAATCACGCTCACCAGAAGTTGATAAAACAGTTGCTGCGCCCATACTCATGCCATACAATACGATATCGCTTTGTTGACCATTCTTTTGTAAAATCTGATTAATCCAACCAATATAATCACGCCGATCCAACCAACCATAACCGATTAACTTACCTTGGGAATCTCCATGTGCACGATTATCTGGAATTAATACATTATACCCTAATTCATGAAATAGTTGACCATAAATAGCCATTGTCGTTTTATTATTATGCCAACCGTGCGCCAAAATAGCGGTTTTGTTAGTTGCTTTATCCGCCGGAACATACCAAGCATCTAATTTCAAATGATCTTTTGTTGTTTGATGTAGCATTTGCTTTTTTTGCTTTAAGAAACTATTTTCGTAGTGATACAGTGCATCTTGCTTTGATCTTAGTACATCTGGTTGGTTCGAGCGTACATCGCGTACTTGTGCCACTTTAAAAAAATAACTACCAGCCGCAAATAATACAATACTGGTTATAATGAGACCAATGCCAATCCATCGGTATATTTTTTTGATTAATCTCTTTTTTTTCATAACTTTGGTATTGTACCTAAAAATAATATATCTGACAAATGATTTATGATTAGTGCTTATTTCATAAAAACGGTATAATGACGGTATAGTTAATCAGCACGCACAATTTGAAGAGAGGTATCACATGGTCTATTCACAAAATTGGGATTTAGATAGTATTTTCCCCGGCGGTATTCAATCACCACAACTTGCTGATAAGTACACCACTATTCAAGAGCAAATTAAAGATTTTGCTCAAAAAGTGACGACTTATAACCTATCCGAAGATCAACAATTCAATCAATTAGCCGACTTAGCTGATTTAGCGCAAAGTATTGGTGCTGGTTTGGGTACGGTAAATATTTTTGTCAATGGTCTATTATCGACTGATTATGGTAATAGTATTTATACACCCCATCTCACAAAGATTGGTCAACTTTGGGTAGATTTCACCAACCCACTGAATCAATTTCAAAAAGTCTTACGCCAATTCGATGATGATACTTTTGCTAAAATACAAAAACACGAGCGTTTAGCGCCAATTGCCTTTTATTTAAATGAACTGCGTGATGAAGCGCAACGTTTGTTGGATGATCAAACAGAATCTCTTATTAATAAGTTTGCTTTAGACGGTCAAAATGCATGGTCTCAGCACTATGATACAATTAGCGCTTCATTAAAAATGACATATACAGATGCCAATCAACAAAAGCATGAAATTTCATCTGGCCAGGCTTTGAACATGTTAGACGGCGAACCCAACAATAATGTTCGTGCTGATATCATGAAAAATTACGAAGCAATGTGGGGGCAGTCTGAAAATCTAACCGCAGATACCTTAAATCATTTGGCTGGATTTAGAATAACCAACCAACGCGCACACCATTATCAAGATCATTTAGAGCAACCACTTAAAATGAATCGCATGAAAAAAGAAACACTAGATGCGATGTGGTCTGTTGTTGACCGTAACAAGGACATGTTCAAGCCTTATTTTGATCGCAAAAAGTCATTATTAGGTTTGCAAGAATTTGGTTGGCAGGATCAAGTTGCACCCATTACCCATATTGGCGACTATCACCCTAAAAATATTTCATACGATGATGCTGCCAAATTTATCATTGAAAACTTTGCCAAGTTTTCACCTAAAATGGCTGATTTTGCCAAGATGGCTTTTGAAAACCCATGGATTGAAAGTGAGAATCGGCCAAATAAACAACCTGGCGGTTATATGGAGTCTGTTCCAGATCTACACGAATCACGTATTTTCTTAACCTATACTGGTTCAGTGAATGATGCAGCAACCATTGCTCACGAATTGGGTCATGCTTTCCATTCTTACCAACTCACAGATTTACCATTTTGGCGTGATGCTTATGCGATGAATGTAGCAGAAACAGCTTCTACATTTGCCGAATTAATCGTAGCCGATGCTAATGTTCAGGCAGCCAAAACCGATGCCGAGAAAATTGTATTATTAGATGCCAAAATGACAAATCCAATTGCCATGTTCTTAAATATTCGGGCACGCTTCTTATTTGAAGATGCATTCTATCAAGAGCGCCAAAAAGGTATTGTGCTACCAGAAAGATTAAATACATTAATGGACCAAGCACAAAAAGAAGCCTTCGCAGATACTTTAGATACTCGCCATCCACATTTTTGGAGTTCTAAGTTACATTTCTTTATTGATTCAGTACCATTCTATAATTTCCCATATACTTTTGGTTACCTATTCAGCGCTGGTATCTATGCCCAAGCAAAGGCACAGGGCAGTGATTTCGAAGAGCAATATATCGCCTTACTTCGTGATACAGCTAATATGACTTCTGAAGAATTAGCCATGAAACATCTTAATGTAGATTTGACACAGCCAGAATTTTGGCAATCAGGTGCCGACCTCGTTAAAAAAGATATCGATGAATTCCTAAAACTCTCCGAACCATTTGTAAAACAAACAAATGCTGGTATGAAAATTTGGGAATGGTAATAACAAAAAAGCAGTATCCCATCTGGGATACTGCTTTTTTTATTGCCATTCAAACCGCCATTGTTCAGCCTTCTTTTCCAACAAAGCTAACTCATTGACTTGTTCCTCATCAAAAACTTTTAGCATTTCAAGAAATGTATGAGGTGTTGGATACGTCACTAAATTTTGTCGCGTTGTCCAAAATATTTCGCCCTCACGGCCGGAACAAATTTCACCACTAAACTTCGTGGCTTTATACAAAAATACAATATAACGTTCACCTGTTACACCTAGTGGCCATTCCTTAATACCAACCAATTTGGGCTGAACAATCGTAAGGCCAGTTTCTTCCTTTGCCTCGCGAATCGCACTCTCGGTAACTGTTTCACCAATCTCAATATGTCCACCAGGAAAAGTGACACCAGGCCATTTTGGATTCAATCGATTTTCCACAAGAATTTCTTGCGTTGCTGGATTTTCAATCATAATCATATTGGTTAATTCAATTGATGTTAAACGTGCCATAAATTCCTCATATGTACGTCGCCCAAAGGCGACTCTAAAAATTATTGATTTGCTTTCAAAGTTGCAAGACGCTCATGCGTTGCTGCTAACTTAGTTTGCCAATCGGCTAATTTCGCTTGTTCAGCTTGGACAACAGCTTCTGGTGCACCTTGGACAAATTTTTCATTGCCTAACTTACCTTGTGCACGTTTCACCTCGCCCGCAAATTTCTTAGCTTCACCGGCCAAGCGATTGATCTCTTCATTAATATCAATCAGTTCAGCTAATGGTACATAAATTTCAGCACCACTAATCACTTGTGACATTGCTAATGCTGGTGCTTCAATATCAGCAGAAATCGTCAATGACTTAGGATGTGCAAAACGATTAATGTAGTCTGCATTAGACTCAAAGATTGCCTTAATTGCTGCATCGTCTGTTTTGATTAACAAATCAATTTCCGTTGACATCGGTGCATTTGCTTCCGAACGAATATTACGTACAGCGATAATCAAATCTTGCAATGTCTTGAATGCAGCTTCACTTTGAGCATCATTCAACTGATCATGACTTACTGGATAAGCTGCAACGACAATACTTTCATTTTTACCCTGTTGTGCTGGCATCTCTTGCCAAATGGCTTCTGTCACAAACGGCATAATGGGTTGAAGCAATTTCAAAGTTTGATCCAAAACATAAGCTAACGTCTGTTGTACAGGTTGCTTATCACCATCACCATTCAATGTTTCTTTAGTCATTTCGATGTACCAATCAGCGAAATCACTCCAAATGAAATTATATAGTTCGCGACCGGCTTCACCAAATTCAAACTTGTCAAAATTACGCGTAACATTTGCAATTGTTGTGTTCAAACGTGATAATATCCACTTATCTGCAAGGGTTAATTTATCAAAATCAGGCAACTTTGTCGGTGTGTCCTCTGCCAAATTCATAATAACATAACGACTAGCATTCCAGATTTTATTGATGAAGTTCCAAGATGCGTCCATCTTTTCATAAGTGAAACGTGTATCTTGGCCTGGCGTAGACCCTGTGGCCAAGAACCAGCGTAATGCGTCAGCACCATACTTTTCAATCACATCCATTGGATCAACACCATTACCCAATGACTTAGACATCTTACGACCTTCACCATCACGAATCAAACCATGAATTAATACGTTTTTAAATGGTCGTTCACCTGTGAACTCTTTTCCTTGGAACATCATGCGTGCGACCCAGAAGAAGATAATATCATAGCCTGTCACCAATGTGTTCGTTGGATAGTAACGTGCAAAATCACCATCTGTTTTTTCAGGCCAACCCATTGTAGAAAAAGGCCACAGTGCTGAACTAAACCAGGTATCTAGCACATCCTCATCACGTTCCCAGCCCTCGCCTTCAGGTGCTTCTTGACCAACATAAATTTCTTCTTGATCGGTATTCTTATTTTTATACCAAGCTGGAATTTGATGTCCCCACCATAATTGACGAGAAATAACCCAGTCTCGAATGTTTTCCATCCAATGTGTAAAGGTATCTTCAAAACGTTCAGGTACAAAATTAACCTTTTCATCAGGCTTTTGTTGCATAGCTAAAATTTGTTCAGCTAAAGGTGCCATTTTTACAAACCACTGCGTTGATAGGCGTGATTCAACTGGCACTCCTGTCCGTTCAGAATGTCCAACAGAATGGACAATCGGTTCAATGCGTAACATATAGTCGCCAGCTTCTAAGTCAGATACCATCGCTTTTCGCGCTTCAAAGCGATCCATACCATTATACTTACCAGCATACTCGTTAAGAGAACCATCATCATTCATCGTATTAATACGTTCTAAATTATGACGATTACCAACCATAAAGTCATTTGGATCATGTGCTGGTGTAATCTTAACCATTCCAGAACCAAATTCTTTATCAACATATTCATCCGCAATAATTTCGACTTCACGATTAACTAAAGGTACAATCACCTTTTTGCCAACTAGATCTTTATATCGTTCATCAGTTGGATTAACTGCCACCGCAATATCCCCCATCATTGTTTCGGGACGAGTTGTTGCAATTTCGATATAGTTTTGACCATTATACGTGTCATTTGGATTGACAAATGGATACTTCACATGATAAAAAGCACCCTCATCATCATGATAAATGACTTCGATATCTGACAAAGCAGTTCTTGCTTGTGGATCCCAGTTAATAATGTATTCACCACGATAGATTAGGCCCTTTTTATAAAGATCAACAAAGACTTTATTCACCGCTTTATTTAAACCATCATCCAAAGTAAAACGTTCTCTCTCAAAATCTAATGAAAGACCCATCTTACCCCATTGTTGCTTGATAACCGCAGCATATTCATCTTTCCACTGCCAAACTTGTTCAACAAACTTTTCACGACCTAAATCATAACGCGTTACACCATCTTGACGTAAGCGTTGTTCAACTTTAGCTTGAGTTGCAATACCGGCATGATCCATACCAGGTACCCACAGGGTATCAAAACCTTGCATCCGTTTTTGACGAATAATCATATCTTGTAACGTCGTATCCCAAGCATGACCTAAGTGGAGCTTTCCGGTCACGTTTGGTGGTGGAATCACAATCGAATATGGTTCTGGTTCACCATCGCGAATAGCCAAATTCGCCTCAGGCTTAAACAATTCCTTTTTTTGCCACTCGTCATACCGACCGGATTCAACTGCAGTGGGATTATATTTTGTCGACATATCAATGTCACGCATTAGCATTACTCCTTTAATCATAAAAAAAACGCCCTAATTAATTTATTAGGACGCTTGCACGTGGTACCACCTAAATTACAATCAGCTTTTACGACTAATTGTCACTTAACTTATTATTTTTAATTAAAATGCTTAGCAACCTTGGGCATTAACACGACTGATTTCCATCAACCATCAGCTTTCTATACGTGCGCTTGCTTAATCCTCTAAGATACGTTTAATAGTAGCTGAAAAATATTAACACGTCAAGTTTTTATCTCATGCATATTACTCAGTTAAATGATAATAATACGTTGCCACAGAAATATCTTCTCGAGCGGCAAATGCAGCACGTAATCTCAGTGAATTTTGGTTATGCAAAATATTTTGCCAAGGCTTTTTGGGTACAAATTGTGGTACCAAAACAGTCACAGAATGGTTACGCTTATTAGCTTGTTTAACGATCGCATCGACAAATCCCATCGATGGTTTAATAATTGAGCGATACGATGAGTGGATATCAATAAAACGGACTTCAGGAAAATCTTGTTTAAACTGAGTTGCCGTCTTAATTTCTTTTTTAGGATTAACATCGAAACTAACATGCATAGCAACAACATAATCACCAATTGATTGTGCATAATCAATTGCACCAGTTGTCACTTTGGTGATGTTGGATACCAAAACAATGACTGTAGCACCATCGTAATGATGCCGTACCGCTTTATCGCTATTAATATATTGAATCCGTAGTTGACGCGCAATACTTGTATAATGTCCCTTAATTTTTAAGAGCATCCCCAACAACAGCGGCATAATAATTAAATATGGCCAAACGTGATTAAGTCGCAAGCTAAACATGGTAATCACTAAGACCGCTGAAATAGCGGCACCAACAAAATTAATAATCGCTTTAAAAATCCAATTTTTAGGTTTTGTGCGATACCAATGCACAATCATTCCAGATTGACTAAGTGTAAAGGGAACAAAAACACCCACTGCATATAATGGAATTAAAGCATCAGTCGAACCATGGAAAATAACTAATAGTACGACTGCACCTAAAGCTAATGACACAATACCATTAGAATATCCCAAACGATCACCACGATCCATATAAAGATGTGGCATATATTTATCTTTAGCAAGATTTAAAGCAAGCATCGGAAACGCTGAAAATCCAGTATTAGCTGCAACAGCCAAAATCAAGGCTGTTGCCATTTGAATCACATAAAATCCAATATTGTAACCATGAAAAGTCATCGCAGCAATTTGGGAAAGCACTGTCGACTGCTTATTAGGCACAATGCCATACCAATAACTCAAAAAGGTAATACCAGCAAAGAAAATAGCCAAGATAAAGGCCATCATTGCTAGTGTACTTGCAGCATGGCGTTCTTTAGGCACTTTGAAGTTGGGTACCGCATTAGAGATGGCTTCTACCCCAGTTAATGATGATGATCCACTCGAAAAGGCGCGCATAAACAGTATTAATGACAAACCGCTAAAACTTGTTCCCACTTTAGCAACAGCATGATACGGAATTTGTCCAGTGATTGCTTGAAAAATACCGTAAACAATCATGGCTGTTAATACTACTACGAAAAAATACACTGGAAACATTAAGAAATTAGCACTTTCGCGTAATCCTCTTAAATTCATGCCAGTTAATACCACCACAATTAAAATCGACAACGCTACAGTAAACGGCAGTAATGCGGGTACTGCTGCAATGATTGCATCAGCCGCTGCAGAAGCAGATACGGCAACAGTCAGCATATAATCGACCAATAGTGAACCACCAGCAATTAAGCCGGCCTTAGGCCCCCAATTTTCACTGGCAACAGCGTAAGCGCCACCGCCAGAAGGATAGGCATGGATAATTTGACGATAGCTCAGCACAATAGCACCTAATAATACAAGGACTAATAGGGCAATCGGAATTTGTAGCCATAGCGCTACTGCACCAGCTGCTAATAATGCCATGGTAATCGATTCAGTACCATAAGCAACAGATGACAATGCGTCTGATGACAATAGTGCTAATGCCTTTGTTTTGGATAAAGACTGACCACCTTCATCAAGTGTCTTTAGAGGCTTACCAATTAAAAACCGCTTAAAATTACGAAACATATTTCTTCTCTAGAAATGTTTTATGATACTAAAACATGCTTTCTTTTAATTTATTACCTCACACATTCTACACCGTTTAATTTCACAAAAAAAGCCGTTAATGTAACGACTTCATAACAACTATTATCATTTAGCAACTTTTTGTGCAAATAAATCAAAGAACAATTGATACGGTGCGCCATTAGCAAGTAACATTTCTGGATGCCACTGGACCGCATAAATATGCCGAGCATCATCTGAATAGGCTTCAATGACACCATCGGTACTTATCGCATCCAGCGTTAGTCCAGGTGCTAATGTTTTAACAGCTTGATGATGAAAACTATTCACTAATGTATTGCGTTTCGCAAAATCATTTAACCAATTATCACGCTGCCATTCTAGGCGATGTGTCGGTATCTCCCACTTCGTTGGATATTGATTATGCTTGATTGCTAACGTTTTATATTGCGTCTCAAGATCTTGATATAAAGTACCACCCAATGCCACATTAATCAGCTGTTCACCACGGCAAATGCCCAGTATGGGTTTGTTTTGCGCTAAAGCAGCCTTAACCAACGCAATTTCAAACTGATCACGATATTGATCTGTTTCTCCGATACCTGGTACCGGCTCTTCGTTAAAAAATTTTGGCGAGATATCTTGGCCGCCGGCTAATAATAAGCCATCAACTTGTGCCATATACGCTACGGCTAATTCAGGGGCACCCATCGGTATCACCATTGGCAGTAATCCTGAATTAGTTATACCCTCAATATAGTTTTTTTGAATATAATCCACATAATTTGTACCAAATCGTGAATTAGCATGATTAAGGTGATTGCTTGCGACACCAATAATTTTAGTCATGTATTTCTCCATTACGTTTCAATCAACACGTTTACTTTTCTTCAGCATAACGATAATTTTGATAACCAATGAGTGGATAAACAAGATTATCAACTTTATTACTATTCTGCAAATGCACATTTGCAACCTGATACAAAGGCGTTACACCATTTAAGTCATTATTCAATTGAGCAGCAGACTTAGCAAGCGTATAACGTTGTGCATTAGGTTCATACTGCTGATTAACTTTTTCAAGTAAACGTTCATAGCGTTCATCACGCCAATTAGTAAAATTAATCGCCCCTTTACTATAAGCGATATCTAAAAAATCGATAGGATCATTAAAATCAGTCGTCCAGCTTAAAGTCCCTGACTGGAAATTCTGATTATCAAATGCCTGAATTTCAGCATTTAAAGGCATACGATTCAAAGTCACGCTCACATTAGGTAGGTTACGTTCTATTGATTGCTTCAAATAAACCCCAAGGGCCTTATAAGCATCAGTATCAGCTGTATTAATTTTTAATGTAATATGCTTTTGCCCTAATTCAGATTGTGCTTTTTTCAAATATTCTTGGGCTGCCTGTTTATCATACGGCAAAGATAGCCCATCATTGAAGTCCTTACCATCAATCTTCACTTCACCGCTAGGAACAATTGATTTGGCTGGTGTAGACCCATCAGCCAATACTTCTTGTGTGAGTTGTTCCCGATTAATTGCTAAACTCACAGCCTTCTTAAAGTTCGTATTGCCTGCCACTTTATCATCAGCATTCCACACGAGAAATGCCATACGACCTTTTTGTGAGGTCTTGATATCTTTTTGCGCTGACTTTTTAATATTTGCCACCAAAGCACCTGAAATTTCTGCTTCATCGACTTTTTTGGCCTCATATTGTTTAGCGGCAAGATAAGCATCTTTAACCACAGTCACTTTGATTGTATCGAAATCTACTGACTTCGCATCAGCAAAATGTTGATTCTTTACAAATTCCCATTGTGTTGCTGATTGGTTCCATTTTTTAACTTGATATGCACCATTAGCGACCGTTGTCTCTGCTGTTTGGCCATATTTATTGCCCCACTTAGCTAACTTATCAGTATTAACAGGATATAACTGATTGGCTAAGACAAAATCAAAATAAGGTACGGGATGTGCTAACTTAATCTGTACTGTATATTTATCGGGTGCACTAATGCCCAGATTTTTGGGTGCTACTTTACCAGATAATACGTCACTGTAGTTCTCTAAATCCTTAAAGTGATTAGCGCGTGTTGATTTTGTTTTAGGATTAACTTGCCTTTGCGCTGAAGCAACAAAGTCCTGTGCGGTTACAGCTGTGCCATCTGACCATTTTTGATTATGTTTTAACGGTATCGTATATAGCGTCCCGTTTTCTGTTGGCTTGACAATCTGTTTGGCAACGCCCGCTGTAATTTTTCCTTTGGCATCCGCAGTATACAATCCTTCTAATATTTGTGTTTCGCCCCATTCTGCGCCAACTTCGTCAATATGATTGGGATCTAATGTTGACATCGTATTTTGAACCGAAACGCGCAACGTTTTTTGCTGAGATGATGTTTGCTGTCTCAAAACAGTAAACAAAATAATCGCTACAATGAGCAAAGCGCTCGCTATTAACCATCTTTTTTTATTCATATCTCAACCTCATCTCTCACGTCATCATTTGATTTAATTATTATATCAAACTTTACGACACCAGCTATCAATCGCTTGTTTAATCGCTATAATATCTTTCGGTGTCGTACGACAACATCCGCCAATTATTGTGGCGCCCTGATTCAGCCATTGCGGTACTAACTCTTGCCAATCAATTGGGCCATAATCATCAACCCATTGTTTTGTTTGTGGATCATAAGTATCACCTGCATTCGGATAAATGATAATTTGCTTTGTTGTCTGTGGCTGTATGGCTTGTAATGCGGTCAAGATATTGTCCGGTGCTGTACAATTTACACCGATTGCCTTAATTTGGGCATACTTCTCAAAATAGCCTACTGCTGTTGCAAGCGATGTCCCATCACACAAAGTATTGCCATCTTTAATTGAAAATGATAGATATGCAGGCGTTTCTGAAAATTCAGTTTCCAACAACTCAGCAAGTGCTTGTGCTTCTGTAAAGTTAGGCATCGTTTCCAACCCGATTAAATCAACCTCGTCTTGTACCAATCGCTCAATACGTTGCCGATGAAAATCTTGATAGGCTTGTTTGGATAAATGATAATCCCCAGTATATTCCGCACCATTTGCTAGGTACGCCCCGTAAGGCCCTACACTACCAATGATTAACCCATCATCTTGTGTGGATAGCGCTAAACCTTCTTTAGCCAAATGAACAGCAGTATCAATGAGTTCGTAGGCTTTATGACTATCAAATCCCTGTGCTAAAAATGTCGCAACATGTGCCTGATAAGTATCGGTAATTGCCCCTTGAGCACCAGCATCAAAATAATGCTGATGGATTTTCGCAATAGTTCCCGGTGACTGAATTAAAGCCGATGCCGACCATAAATTGTTATCCACATTAATATTTTGCTGTTCTAATTCACTACCCATACCGCCATCTAAAGTAAGTGGCGCCATTTTTAGATATTGAGAAAACTTATCCATGATATTAAACCTCCGTTGACTTCTTTTTCAGTATTGGTAACCATTTAAATCGGACGAAATAATATGCATAGACCAGTCCAACAAAAGGCACAGACCACAATAAAGCAGGTCGCTGCTGTGGATCAAATATTGTTAAGATAACAGAAAGACTAGCACCGATAAACCCAGCCAAAGGCAATAATGGATAGGCCCATTTCGGATAGCGTAAATCTTTTTGACGACCCTGGTTTTTAAGTTGCTGGCTATATTTATAATGAGACCATGCAATTGCAATCCAAACAAAGACAACAGCTAACCCTGATACTGCTACCAAGTTCAAATAGAGCGCACCAGCCGCCACAAAGCTAGATAATAAGGCTAATAAGCCACCAGCTAAACTAGCTAATAAAGCCCATACCGGTATCCCCTGCTTATTCGTTTTTTCAAATATTGGATGGATCAATTTTTCGTGACTTAGTGACCACAACATGCGTGTTGAAGCATACAAGCCAGAATTGGCCATTGATAATATACCCGTTATAATAACAAAATTCATCACATCAGCGGCATATGGAATACCAATCATATTAAATACAGCAACAAATGGACTTTCTGTCACGCCCGCTTTTTGATAAGGTAAAATCGCTGCCAAGATTGTGATACTCCCAATAAAGAAAATGACTTGACGCCACCAGACTGCTTTAATTGCACTTGGTATTGCCTTTTCAGGATTTTTGGCTTCTCCTGCTGTGACACCCATTAGTTCTGTTCCACTAAAAGCAAAGTTCACGGCTAGCATTGTCGTAAACACTTGCCCAATGCCATTAGGGAATAACCCATGACTGAAAATATTATCAAAACCAGGATGGACATCCCCACTAACATGTAACCAACCTAGTAGCACCATACTGCCTAATAATAAGAAGGCAATAATAGCCACAACCTTGATACTAGCTAACCAATATTCGCTTTCACCGAATACTTTGACAGAAAAGAGATTACTCAAAAAGATGATAACAATAAAGATGGCTGAAAATACCCATGCTGGAACGGTTGGAAACCATCTTTGCATGACAATACCAATGGCTGTAAACTCTGATCCCAATGCCACCGTCCATGTTAACCAATAAGAAATGGCCACAAGGAACCCTGTTGCCGGGCCAATCAATTTTTGTGCATAATAATGAAAAGAGCCTGTTACTGGCATGGCAATAGATAATTCTGCTAAGCTCAGCATAATCAAATAAACTAAAATTGCACCAACTGTATAGGCTAAAATTGTACCAAACGCGCCAGCAGTATGAATTGTATAACCCGAGGATAAGAATAATCCCGTACCAATACCACTAGCTAACCCTATCATACGAACTTGTCGCTCCGACATTGCTCGTTTTAATTGCGTATTCTCTGCCATTTTTCTCGATTTCTAATAAATTAATTTGCAGTATTTTCATTTAGATACTGATCTGCAATACGTTTAATCAGCGCTAGCTTTTGCCATTGATCTGGAATAGTCAAAATATTACCTTCTTCAGTAGATGAAAAGCCACATTGTGTCGATAATGCTAAATTGCTTTTAGGTACGAACTGACTCGCTTCATCAATTCTCGCCACAATATCATCAACAGATTCTAAATCTGCTGATTTGCTGGTAACAAGTCCCAAAACAATTTCCACTTGATGCCTATTATGCCAAATTTCAGACAAAGGTTCAAAACCACCCGAACGCTCATTGTCATATTCTAAAAAGAAAGCATCATAATTTAATTGCCCTAGATAAGGTGCCACCGTATCATAACCACCAGAAAAGAGATAAGTTGATTTAAAGTTACCACGACAAATATGAGTTGATACTTTTAAATCATCTGGCAAGCCAACTAATATCTTGTTAATGACATAAACATCATCTAATGCAAGCTGTCGATATTTTGCTTGTGCTTGCACATCATCAGCTGTTTCATTAAATTTGGCAATTAGGTATCCCCATGTCGTGTCATCCAACTGAATATAACGCGCACCCAAATCATAAAAGTGTTGTAATGTATCGTGATAAGTTTGTGCCAAAGCATCTAAAAATGCTTGCCATGAATCGTAGTATTTTAGCGCATTATCCGAGCGATGATCACGATTAATAATCAAACTTGGGGATGGAATGGTAACTTTTGCTTCAACATCATCAGGTATGATCGATTTTAAATACTTAAAGTCCTCGTAAAATGGGTGGTTTGGATTTGCTGAAATTTTATCCACAATACGGACATTTGTTGTACGTGTTTTCTCACCGTGGAACTTATAAGAGTCCTGTTGCTCAAAAGCTTCAAATCCATTTAAGCCCCATAAGAAATCTAAATGCCACCAAGATCGATTAAACTCGCCATCTGTCACCGCTTTAAGCCCATCCTTAACCTGTTGCGACACAACTTCACTTATTTCCTCACGCTGTATTTTTAATAGTGCTTCACGCGAAATTTTACTTTTATCCCATTGCTCGCGGGCTCTTTTAAGGCGCTCTGGACGTAGATATGACCCAACATGATCAAACTTATAATTTAATTTCTGTTGTATTTGTTGCATAATTATTACCTCTTTCGTTAACAATAAATGTTAAATTCGTTGAAATAGATCCGCATGTGTTATTAGATAATGCCATCATTTCTATTTTTAAAATCATCACCTTCTTTACTCATCAATTAGACAATAAAAAAACCGCAGTCTAATCTAATAGACTGCGGGACGCGCATCGTGTAACCACCCGGTATTTATATAGCATTCACATGTTATACCTCATTAAGTACGCTTTAAGATCATTGATATCAATTCCTACCAGTATACTCTGCACGATAACGGGTACTACCGAATTCAACTCATGCGCACAATGACACCATTGCCGCCTACTCGTCTCCTTATATCAACTCCAAGACCATTTTCCCGAATATCAAACACCTGTTTTCACCATACACAGGCTCTCTATTGATTAACGCAACGGTACTTATCTCTTCAACGTTTTGTTATTAAATAAGATACTGTTTCTATCAATAAAAGTCAATGATTTTAATAGAATAACTTCATTTTTCTAATAAAGCTTTTATAATGTAAGTGATATCATCAGATATTTTATCAAAATATGTTAGAATACTAGTAATTGTATGTTATACAAAATAAACTAGTGAGGTATTGCATATGTACGAACCAACGAGTCATTCTGACCAATTTTTAGAAGAAATTATCAACCGTTCTGGACGTAATCTTATCTTTTTATCAACTGAATGGTGTGGCGATTGCCGTGCTATTAAACCTTTTGTGCAAGACATTAAAACAGAAGTTGTTAAAACAGCCAATTGGTTTGACGCCGATCGTGATGACAATATCGAAGTCGCTAAAAAATATAATTTAAAAGGATTGCCTTCATTCATTCTATTTGAGAATGGTCAAGAGATTGATCGAATTGGACACGGAGAGCGTTTGAATCCTAAACAAGTTCTCGATTGGTATCAAGCAACACTTGCATAATCAATAATATATAAAAAATAACGATTAGCCAGAAGCTAATCGTTATTTTTTGATTTTAATCTTGATTATTTTTTAAAACACGTGTTTGGAAAATATCATCCACTTGGTCAAAACGCTCATGAATCAATTGCCATTCTTCATCAGTTAATGCATTCAATGAAATTAATGTATAAGCAATATTGTTTTTAGCACGATTAGATAGTTGTTCAATGTTGATACCGTGATCACCAAAGAAATTAGCAATTTGACTCAACATTGTCGGTACATTACGATGAATAATCGAAACACGATACTTTGTTCTAAAAGGTTCATCGATTGATGGCAAATTCACAGAATTAACCACATTACCCGTTGTTAAGTAATGGTCAAGTTGCTTAGCCGCCATCAAAGCTGATGTATCTTCCGCCTCAATTGTTGAACCACCAATATGTGGTGTAATAATCGTTTTAGGATTATCAAATAATACAGCATCAGCAAAATCCGTAATATACATGCGTAGCTGATCAGCATCCAAGGCTGCCTTAGCTGCAGCATCATCCACAATACCGCCACGAGAGAAATTCAACAAGGCTGCTTCTGGCTTTAACTGTGCTATTTTTTCAGCATCAATAAAGTGCTTATTATCTGCATTCAGCGGAATATGAACTGTCACATAATCTGCTTTTTGCAAAACTTCTTCTACATTACGTGCATGCCCAATGTGGCGATCAACGCGCCATGCCGTTGTCGCATCCAGACCTGGGTCATACCCAATGACTTCCATGTCTAACGCCAACGCTGTGTTGGCCACCTTTGAGCCGACATTACCTAATCCAATCACACCCAATGTTTTACCTGATAATTCAGTACCACGGTAACCACCTTTGTTGGTTTCGGTGCGTAATGACACATCCCCACCACGCGTTTTGTTAGCAAAGTCAATAGCTGCTACAACGGGTCGTGCAGCCATAATCAAAGCCGCAATTGTGAGCTCCTTAACCGCATTCGCATTACCACCAGGTGTATTAAATACCGCAATACCCCTTTGCGTCAAATCATCTACTGGAATATTATTAAACCCAGCACCAGCACGAACCAAAGCACGAACAGTATCAGGAATTGTCTCTTGATGCATATCTTGCGATCTCAACAAAATACCTTTGGGTGCTTCATCACCATTAATCGTATACCCCTGCTCTGTAAGGTAATTGAGTCCCATTGGCGAAATTGCATTATATGTTTTTATATTAGTCATTTAAATATTCCATCTCCACATTTTTCAAATACGCAATTAAATCATCTACTGCTTGTTCAGGCTGAGCGTTATACAAGGAGGCTCTAAAGCCACCCACACTACGATGACCCGCCAAGTTATAAAAACCAGCTTGAGACGCCTTTTGTGCAATTTGTGCATCCCGCTTTGCATCACCAGATGTAAAGACAACATTCGTCAACGACCGTTCTTTACCCGTCACCATGGCATCAAAGAATGAGGAATGATCTAAATAGTCGTACAATTTGTGCGCTTTTCTTTGGTTTTTTTCGTAAAGCCCTGCAATACCACCGGATTGTTCAATCCACTTGAGAACTAAGTTTAAGACGTAAATTGCAAAAACCGGTGGCGTATTATACATTGAATCTTTATCAATAGCCGTTTGATACTTTTGCATGGGTGCCAAATGTGATAAGTCTTGTTCATCTAGCCAATCTTGATTAACAATAGCTAATGTAATGCCAGCAATCCCCAAATTTTTTTGTGCACCAGCAAAAATCAAATCAAACTTTTTGAAATCATAGGGTTCAGCCAAAATATTGGATGACATATCAGCCACTAAGTGCTGTACGTCAGGAATATCTTCTTGGTGATACGTTGTGCCTTCAATTGTATTGTTCGTCACTAAATGGACATAGTCATACTGTGTATCATCAAATTGAGCAGGCAAATGTGGTAATTCACGATACTTGATTGACCGTGTTGTACCTGGAACATCAACTGTAACATTTAGGGCTTCTGCGGCACCAATAGGCTTATGTGCAAAATTACCCGAATCTAAAATTGCAATCTTTTTTAGCCGTGTCGCTAAATTCATGGGTACCATTTCAAACTGTGTTGTACCGCCACCTGATAAGAACATTACCTTATAATTATCTGGCAAATCCAATAATGATTTGAGCGATGCTTTTGCTTCATCAAGTATATTTTCGAACTGAGGCGTTCTATGTGATATTTCTAATATTGACATATGTGTTGCTTGATTTTTTGTCAATTCTTGAGTTATTTGTGTCATAACTTCTGTTGGCAAACTACTAGGTCCAGCAGAAAAATTATATGTTGTCATAAAGTAATCTCGCCATTCTTTTTTACCCATTGTATCATATTTCAATACTATAATATTTGCTTTTTCTGACTAATTGGATATAAAAAAACGTTTATAATATGCTAAATCCATACTATAAACGTTTTAAACATCTTAAATCACCTTAAATAGCTTACATCATGCCGCCCATGGCTGCTGCTTGAGCTGCTGCATCGCCACCATTTGCCTTTTCATCAGGCTTATCAGCGACTACAGCTTCTGTTGTCAACAATAATGCTGAGACGGATGCTGCATTTTGCAAAGCAGAACGCGTTACCTTCGTTGGATCAACAATTCCAGCTGAAATCATGTCTACCCATTCATTCGTAGCTGCATTGTACCCAAATCCAGGCTTTTGCTCTTTTAACTTGTTGATAATAACAGATCCTTCAAAACCAGCGTTTTCAGCAATTTGACGTACTGGTGCTTCTAATGCCTTCTTCACTGTATTGATACCAGTTTGGACGTCGCCTGTTTCTGACAAAGCATCAACAGCTGCAATAGCATTTACCAATGCCGTTCCACCACCAGCAACGAATCCTTCTTCAACAGCTGCACGCGTTGCGTTCAAAGCATCTTCAATACGGTACTTGCGTTCCTTTAACTCTGTTTCTGTGGCTGCACCAACATTCACAACAGCAACACCACCAGCTAACTTAGCCAAACGCTCTTGTAACTTTTCACGATCAAAATCACTTGTTGTTTCAGCAATTTGTTGCTTGATTTGGTCAACACGAGAAGCCAATGTTGCCTTATCACCAGAACCTTCAACGATTGTTGTATTATCCTTAGTAATATTAACCTTCACTGCTTGACCTAATTGTTCAATTGTCACATCCTTGAGGTTCAAACCAAGATCATCTGTTACAACTGTTCCACCAGTCAATACAGCAATATCTTCAAGTTGTGCCTTACGACGGTCACCAAATCCTGGCGCCTTGACTGCTACAACATTGAAAGTACCACGCATCTTGTTCAAAACAAGTGTAGGCAAAGCTTCACCTGTAATGTCGTCAGCAATAATCAATAATGCACGACCTTGTTCAACAACACTTTGCAATACAGGTAAGATGTCTTGAATGTTACCAATCTTCTTATCAGTAATCAAGATGTAAGGATTATCCAAATTTGCTTCCATCTTGTCGTTATCTGTCACCATATATTGTGACATGTAACCACGATCAAATTGCATACCTTCAACAACATCCAATGTTGTCTCAATACCCTTTGATTCTTCAATGGTAATCACACCGTCATTACCAACTTTATCCATTGCTTCAGCAATCAATTGACCAACTTCTTCATTAGCAGCTGAGATTGATGCAACTTGTGCAATTTCTTCTTTAGTTGATACCTGGTGTGATAATTCATGCAACTTAGCAACAGCTGCTGCCGTTGCTTTTTCAATACCTGTACGGATACCTACAGGGTTAGCACCTGCCGTAACATTCTTCAAACCTTCGCCAACAATAGCTTGTGCAAGAACAGTTGCTGTGGTTGTACCATCACCAGCAATGTCATTTGTCTTTGAGGCCACTTCAGCAACTAACTTAGCGCCCATATCCTCAAAGTGATCTTCCAATTCAATTGCCTTGGCAATTGTTACACCATCATTAGTAATCGTTGGTGTGCCATAGGATTGTTCCAAAACAACGTTGCGGCCCTTCGGACCAATCGTTGTTTTAACTGTATCGGCAAGCTTGTCGACCCCTGCCTTCATCTTTGCGCGTGCATCTTCAGAAAACTTCAATTCTTTTGCCATCATTATTATGTATTAGTCACTGCTAAGTTAATTGTACTAATACTTTCCTCCCTGACTCATAAAATTAGATAACTGCAATAATATCTTTTTCATGGACAACTAAATAATCTTGTCCTTCAACATGAATTTCTTGACCAGCGTACTTATCAAATACAACAGTGTCGCCTTCTGATACGGCAGTTGGCTTTTGTAATTCCCCAACAGTTTGAGTACTAACAACGATTACCTTACCAGTCACTGGCTTTTCTTGTGCATTACTAGCAATGACAATATTACCAACTTTTTGCTCTGCTTCTTTTTCAACTTGCAATACAACGCGATCACCTAATGGTTTTAACACGATGTACACCTCCTTAAAATTCTGTTATGATTTTAGCACTCTTTAATCACAAGTGCTAACTACAATTTATAGTTTAACACTTGGTTGTAAAAAGTCAATAAAAAAAGATTGGTTTCAACCAATCTTTTTACTCTGAAAATCCTTTAAGATACTGATCATACGCTTCTTGATCGAGCACCCAATCTAACTCGCCAATATACTCTACTGGAGCGTCATGATAAGCAAAACCATGTTTAAATTTATATAAACCATCTTTTGGTACAAAGTCACCAACACCACCAAAATCATATCGTACTTTATTCAGTGACAAGCCCCACTTTAACATTTCCCATTGTACAGCATAGGGTGCATAGTGCTTGGTAAATGCACGATTTGAACCTGCATACATATACCAGATTTTATCACCATAAGCAAAACCAATACCACTAGCGATAACTTGATCTTCAAAATGCGCTAAGAAAACTTTGAACAAACCCGTACCCGCCCATAATTTTTGCATACGCAAGAAATAATCAATGGGTCTATGTGTAATATTTTGACTTTTTGCCATCATAACATAGGTGTCAAAGAAGGCAGTAACATCTTCTTGGCTATCTCCACTCGTCACCACGACGCCATCACGCGCAGAACGACGAATTTGGTTACGATAGTCACGTTTAAAATGCTTCATGAGACTGTCTTCATCAACAATTTTGTCTGCATCTCCACGACCATCATAGTAAAGGACCACATTCTTACGGGGCTGGATATTACCGTGCATATATGTAATCTGTCGGTTCCGGGTTGTAAAACCTTCTTGCTGGTAAGCCTCATTTAGATCATCAGAATAAGGTTCCTCAGGGTCCAAACGAATCAAGAACGTGTTTTCAGGTAACACTGCAACGGCTTCGTCAACCAAAGCCTTTACCAATTGTACGTTTTGAATATCGGCTATCGGTCCTTTAGGTGAATAAGCTAAAAGTTTTCCTGGTACAGCTTCAATTGTGAGTACCGCCATGGCAGCATCGATCACACCATTTGTCTCATGATAAATATAAATATGACCCCAGTTAGCTTTTAGATCTCCCCATAACGGATCTTGCGTCACTTGTCCGCGGGGATGTTCACGTACAAATGCTTGAAATGCTGCTACTTTATTTTTATCATTTAAATCTAATATGGCCATTTTAAATTCCTGTTGTAATTGACCCATAATTCTCAATAAAATATATGAGTGTTTGTAATTCATTCGTTAAATCAACGTTCTGAACACGTACGTTGTTTGGCACGGTCACACGCAGTGGTGTGAAGTTCAAAATACCACGTATACCAGATGCCACTAATTGATCTGTAATTTCTTGTGCAACCTCTTGTGGTACAGTCAAAATTGCAATGTTAATACGTTGATCTTTAATCTGCTGTTGCAAATCAGCCATCGGATATATTGGCACACCGCTTTGTATCTTACCAACACGTTCTTCATCTACATCAAATGCAGCTGATATACGCACATTGGATGATTGATGGAAGTTGAAATTTAGCAATGCTTGACCCAAGTTTCCTACGCCAATCAGCGCCACACTAATCAAACTATCTTGATCCAAAACATCAGCAAAAAAATCTAATAATGCTTTAACATCATATCCATAGCCGCGTTTACCTAACGCGCCAAAATACGAAAAGTCGCGACGAATAGTAGCAGCGTCAAATTTAATGGCATCGCTTAATTCAGCCGAAGAAATACGGTTTGTTCCTGCATCATGCAGAAAAGTTAAATAGCGGTAGTATATTGGCAAGCGTTTTGCCGTTGCCCGCGGTATTTTAGGTTGTGTCATCATTTACTCCAAAAGCGCTAAGCGCTGTTTTAATTGTCAACAATATTACTTTGTGAAATTCTGCATTACTATTATATCATATTCCATGCTATTCAAAATAAAGTTAGTGAACGAATCACAATGTATTAAAGGCTTAGCAAGTCAAAATCTAATCCTGGATCTGTATTTAAGTCTAAATCAGCAAAAATACCTGCCTGATAGTTCCAATATCCAGCAGCACCAATCATAGCGGCATTATCTCCTGTATATTGCATTGGCACGGGCAAAAACGTTGTCTCGGGGAATGTTTCTAACAAGGCTGTCAAGGTCTGACGTAATTGCTGATTTGCAGCGACACCACCTGCTAAAATAAAAGTTTTAACAGGATAGTTTTCTAGGGCACGTTTTGTTCGACCTAATAAAGCATCCACTACAGCGTTTTGAAAGCTCGCTGCCAACTCGCCTTTGTTAAGATTTTCTCCGCGTTGCTGTGCATTGTGAACATAATTAATCACAGCACTTTTCAAACCTGAAAAGCTGAAATCATAATTATCATCATGCGCCATGGCAGTTGGAAATTTTACTGTTGCTTGATTTTTACGCGCTAAATCATCAATTATTTTCCCTGCTGGATACGGGAATTCAAGTAAGCGACCGACCTTATCATAACTTTCTCCTGCTGCATCATCACGTGTTTCACCTATTACTTTAAAGTCATTTTCTTCGCGCATTAAAACCAGTTCAGTATGCCCCCCAGATACCATTAAAGCCATCGCTGGATACTCGACTTTGCCAGCAAATCTAGCAGCAGCAATATGTCCAGCCAAGTGATTAACGGGCACAATAGGTAAATGATGCGCCATTGCAAAAGTTTTAGCCCCCATCAGGCCGACTAGGAGCGAACCAACAAGCCCTGGACCATAAGTAACGGCTACTGCATCTAAATCTTTTGGCGTTAGCGCCGCTTGCTTCAAAGCATCATCTAAGACACGTGTAATCCATTCAATATGATGTCGACTTGCAACTTCTGGTACAATACCACCAAAACGACGGTGCGAGTTGATTTGTGTTGCAACACTATTGCTCAAAACGGTATGTCCATCTTCGACAATAGCAACACTGGTTTCATCTGCACTAGATTCAAATGCAATAATTCTCGTCACAATATTTTCCTCTCCATCAGTAGCGCATCATCGCCATTTTTATAATAATGACGGCGCCGATTGTAAACTGTAAAGCTATTTTTAATGTATAAACCTTGTGCCGCACCATTATGTTCCGATACTTCTAAAAGAATGCGTTTTAAATCAGGAACAGATAAAACTCGGGCTATTAGGGCTTGGGCAATGCCTTGCTTCTGATAATCTGGCAAGACCGCTAAACTCGTAATCTCTGCCTCATCTAAAATAGTTGTCATACCAATAAACCCAACGATTGTATGATTAATTTCAGCCACAAAATATTGATTACGAATGCATGATAGCTCATGTTGGAAGATTTTTATCGGCCAAGGTGATGAACCAAATGCACCCGTAGCAATATGATAGATTGCTTCAACATCTTCAATGCCTGCTCTTTGGATATTCAACTTTTTTCTCCATACTTATAGCATCTTCTCGGTTATCTAAATAATAACGTGACTTTATTCCTACTTTTTTAAATCCTAAACGCTCATACAAAGCCACTGCTAAGTTATTTGATTTACGAGCCTCCAGACTTAACGTTTGGACATGCATTCTTTTAGCTACTTTTATGATTTCATGTAGCAAAATTGTACCCAATCCCTTATTTTGCCAAATCGGTAAAATGGCAATATTCGTAATATGAATATCTTGCGTCGGCCTTTGATACGCAGCACCAACAAAACCAATAACTTGTTGATTTTTCTTAATAATTAGATATAGTCGTACATCATAACGAATAATCTCATTGTAGAAATCATCTGTTGTCCAAGGTGCTTGTCCCAAATAAACCGCTTCTTCGATTGCAATTAAATGTTTAATATCATCTAAATCAGCTACTCTTAATTCAAACTGATAATCTTGTAGCAAAAAAATTTTAGAGATAAACTCGGGGAATTTATCAGAATGCCGATGCGCCCATTTATTTAACTTCAAAAACATAATGATTTGGATCATCCTGTCCAGGATGGTTCTCCAGCCAATTAAGTTCTGCTTGAGTTTTTCGAAGATAGTTAGGATTAAATGTATCGATATCATCAACTGGTAATATGTTCTTTTGTAGTGCAATGATGCCCTTACCGTCAGGTAAACTTTCTTCTGCCGTCAAAACCGCCGCATGAGGAAATTCTGATTGAATACTATCATTAAAAGGTTCTGTATCGCCAACAAAAATCAAATCATCAAGCTGTTGATTTGATTTCAACCACTGGCATAAATTCGCAAAAGATTGGTGTTCATCAGGCTTAATATTTATACCGTTTTGATATACACCGGCAAACACGTTTTGATTACGCGCATTAAAAAGAGGTACTACTATTTTATGGCTTATTACTTGTTGAGCTAATATAGCTAAACTAGAAACGCCAATTAAATCTGTACCAATTGTATTAGCCAAAACTTTAGCAACAGTAACACCAATTCGTAAACCTGTAAACGATCCTGGTCCCTGTGCTACAACAATTCTATCTAATTCATCAAACTGCCAATTCTCATGTTGCATTGCTGCTTGAATGGACGAGAGTAATTGAATTGAATGATTACGGGCTACGTTGCTTGTGAATATATATTTAACCTGATCGTCCTCGGCTAAAGTAACGGTCAAAGGTTGATTACTTGTATCAAATGCTAGAACTTTCATAATCTTAATTTTAGCATAAAGAGTAGCACTATGTGAAAAATCATGCATTAAAATTTGTAACAAAAAAGGCTCCTAATAGGAGCCTCAATCTATGCCGTCGGTGGGAGTCGAACCCACACGGTGTTGCCACCACTGGATTTTGAGTCCAGCGCGTCTGCCAATTCCGCCACAACGGCATTAAGGTACGAAGACGTACCATTTTATAAGGGCGGTAGAAGGGGATCGAACCCTCGCATGCTGGATCCACAAACCAGTGTGTTAACCACTTCACCACTACCGCCATGGCAGGGATAGAGGGAATCGAACCCCCATCAACGGTTTTGGAGACCGCTATTCTACCGTTAAACTATATCCCTATATATCTTCAAAACAGACCACATAAGGTCTGAAAAAACATGTTAAGGAATTGCACCTCAATTAACTACTTATTAGCATGTTACAAGTAGCGGTCACAACGGGGCTCGAACCCGTGATCTCCTGCGTGACAGGCAGGCGTCCTAACCAACTAGACCATGCGACCAATGGAAGTTACAGGGATCGAACCTGTGACCCCCTGCTTGTAAGGCAGGTGCTCTCCCAGCTGAGCTAAACTTCCATATCTATGGAGAGGAAGGGATTCGAACCCTCGAAACAGTTCTCACTGCTTACACGGTTTCCAACCATGCTCCTTCAGCCTGACTCGGACACCTCTCCGCTTCTCTCTCCATGTTGCTATGTACGGCATCGCATCGTCCTATCCTCGCAGGAAGCGATCCTCCAACTACTTTTGGCGCTATAGAGCTTAACTTCTGTGTTCGGAATGG
>NZ_PUFI01000004.1:0-433 GCF_004354645.1 Leuconostoc fallax
AATCAATTAGTACGAGTGAATCCGTATCTGGCTCAGAATCAATTAGTACAAGCGAATCTGTATCCGGTTCTGAATCAGTAAGTACAAGCGAATCTATTTCTAGCTCTGAATCAGTAAGTACAAGCGAATCTATTTCTAGCTCCGAATCAATTAGTGCGAGTGAATCCGTATCCGGCTCAGAATCAGTAAGTACGAGTGAATCCGTATCCGGCTCAGAATCAGTAAGTACGAGTGAATCCGTATCCGGTTCTGAATCAATTAGTGCGAGTGAATCCGTATCTGGCTCGGAATCAGTAAGTACAAGCGAATCTGTATCCGGTTCTGAATCAGTAAGTACAAGTGAATCCGTATCCGGTTCTGAATCAATTAGTGCGAGTGAATCCGTATCTGGCTCGGAATCAGTAAGTACAAGCGAATCTATTTCCGGTTCTGA
>NZ_PUFI01000004.1:483-1028 GCF_004354645.1 Leuconostoc fallax
GAATCTGTATCCGGTTCTGAATCAGTAAGTACGAGTGAGTCATTATCTGGTTCAACGTCGCTAAGTACGAGTGAATCCGTTTCTGGCTCGGAATCAGTAAGTACAAGCGAATCCGTATCCGGTTCTGAATCAGTAAGCACGAGTGAATCCGTATCTGGCTCAGAATCAGTAAGTACGAGTGGATCCGTATCCGGCTCAGAATCAGTAAGCACGAGTGAATCCGTATCCGGTTCAGAATCAGTAAGTACAAGCGAATCTATTTCCGGTTCTGAATCAGTAAGTACAAGTGAATCTGTATCCGGTTCAGAATCAGTAAGTACGAGTGGATCCGTATCCGGCTCAGAATCAGTAAGCACGAGTGAATCCGTATCCGGTTCAGAATCAGTAAGTACAAGCGAATCTATTTCTAGCTCTGAATCAGTAAGTACAAGCGAATCCGTATCCGGTTCTGAATCAATTAGTACGAGTGAATCCGTATCTGGCTCAGAATCAATTAGTACAAGCGAATCTGTATCCGGTTCTGAATCAGTAAGTACAAGCGAATC
>NZ_PUFI01000015.1:0-136721 GCF_004354645.1 Leuconostoc fallax
GACATAAGCCTTAGGCGCAACTTATATGCCACTATAAGTGCTCATCTCATCGGTCTTATGATTTTCTTCAACACAGTACCAGACTTTTCTCTCTGTACCTGCGCTTGATTGATCGTTGATAATCATATAAAATTAGGTTATTGAAAATAACTTTAAATTTTGATTCTTATTAATAACGTTGTCGAAGGCATTATTTTATCAATCAAGAGTATATTTAGTTTTCAATGTACTGAAACACAGCTAGTAAATCTAGTTGTGTTTTTTTGTGCTGATTTTTAATGTTAATACTTTCTTAATGAATACTCGTATTTGACAAAAAGAATAAGCACAAGGAATGTTACAGAAGTATTTCAACTCCTGTTTCACACCTTATGCTTATAAGTTTATACTTTAAGTTGCTACAAAAAACTTGTATTATCTCCTAATTACCGTCACTTTTCCAATCATATGTCCTAATTCTATATGAATATGTGCTTTTTTCATTATCCGCAAATGAGTTTTTAATTAATTATGACAAGCTTTCCAGCAACACCTCTGTAGATATCGCTCAAAAGTTTTAGAAATAATTGCTCATTTTTACCACACCAAAATATATTAGTATTAATCTATCTTAGTATTTCTATTTTTTTAATCTTCTGGAGTTCAAACATGAAAATAATTTCTTTTACAGAAAATAAAAACAGTTTAGCAATAACGACATCTGAAAAAACAATTACATACAATACTCCGTCAGATCTGGCAGTTTTACTCATCGACTTATTAGATGCAAATTTTAGTCTGAACATATCGTCTAAGTTAAACAATACAATCGAAACAATAACTGACTATATTCTTTTAACTATATACTCGTTAAACAATATAGAAAACATTGAAAAACAAGAAGATTTGATAGTTGACGATTTTTTCGACGATGAACAACAGCCTGTTCAACCTCATAAAGTGTTTATAAAAAAGCCGTTCGACGATTACATGACATATATAACTGGTTGTTACTCTAATTTATACGTCCTGCATAACTCGATGAAAAAAATAATAATGCAACAAAAATGGAACGGTACGAAGGAATTATCAAGTATCTCTGATTCAATTAAAACTTTTAAAATTATCAGGAACAAACTTTTAGTACACCCTGAAGATAACGGGGTATTACTTTATGATGATGACGGACTAGTTCGCTTGTCCCTACATTCATTAAAAAAAACAATTACAATTAATTTTGTAAATACTGAAAATGAAGTAATGGAGTTTGAACTGGCTTCGACATACAAAACCATACTTACAGATTTTTTGATTTCTTTTATAAAGATACTTCTTAATAATAACTTAAATCAAATTAATGGTTATGAGGACGAAACGATTTTCAGAACTTTGATGTAACTAAATAAATATTAAAGGAAACTTTTTCAAGATACTTTCAACTTAAAAAACAAACCTACTTTATGGCATTTTTTAATCTTTTTAACATTGAACATTGATTTTATGCAACGGTGTTTTCGTCTGAACATGAAAACGGTTCTGCAAAATAGCTATATTCTTGACTGCCAATCAAGAAAAGCATAGTCTCTTTAGAGCTACATAACGAAAGCCAATAAGCACAACTTCTGATGCTCATGGTTAGATAAAGTCCAACGGTATCGCTGTTATTTTTATCTGTCTCCACAAGTGTTTTTTTATAGCCACCTAAATAAGCCTGCAACTCTAACTTTCTAATTAATTGAGTTGCTACACCAATGCCCCTTCTAAACTGTAAGCAACATAGGCATTAGATGCTAATTACTTAAAAAAGCACATCGCATAAGTCTGCGTCTGTGCTTTTTGTCTATTGCTATTAATTAATAATTTAAACCAATACTAATTTATCTTCTACTAAATAACCATACCCACCTACAAATACGCCATCAATAACATCATCATGAGTTGTTAAATTAACAACAATTCTTGATGGATTATTAAGATTGTACCCCTGCTCAAAAATATATTGTGACTTCTTTTCCACATATTTAAATAAATAGCAGGCCAAAGCACAGTTAGATGTACCTGTTGCCGACTCTTCATCAATATCATAAAGAGGTGCAAAATTTCTACAAATTGCAGTAATTTTGCTCTCGCTCTCTTCAAGTGAAAATGCATGAACACCAACCACATTTTGCTCTTTACTCAAGGCAGTCATAGCTTTGAAATCAGGTTTTAATTCTTGAAGTGTTTTACTTGAACTTACTGGTAAAAGAATATCCCGCAATCCTGTTGATACAATCTGAATTGGTAGTTTTGAGTCAATTGAATTTGTATCTAAACATTTATTAAATGAATCTGATGTAAGCGTATTAGAATAAGTAGGAACATTTTGTTCCATAAATACAATGCCGTCTGTGTCAATTTTCATGGACAAAATACCCGATTTTGTTTCTATTGTATAGTCACTTTTCGATAATTTATTTGTCAAGTTCAGAAAAGCGAATGTTGCAATGGTAGCATGTCCACAAAGCGGCACTTCTTCCGTAGGTGTGAAATACTCTAAACGAAAGTCTGCTAATTTTGATTCGGTTATAAAAGCCGTTTCAGCATATCCCAATTCTTTGGCAATTGCCATTTTTTGAACAGAAGTTAAATCGGGTCTATCAAAAACAAGACCAGATTTATTACCGCCAGCATTATCTTTACTAAAAGCACTTACAACATGTACGTCAACCATTATTATTTGTCTCCATTCAATATTACTTCGATTGTAACTTTGTTCTGATTAGTATACGGATTTATTGAAAAAAATTACAATCACTATTGTTTAAGCTCAAAGTAATTTGTTAACTACCAGCTTCACGTAGTTGTCTTTTATCGTGATATAATTGTTCTTCAATTTTATTTAAGCCACTTTTTTTGTCTGATTTTACATTGATGCGCTCAACTACATGTATTAAATTTAAACTAAATAATAAATAAAAATTAGTTAACAGATTTTTGTCTTAAATATTCAATTATTCCAAGTTTATCCCACTGTAAACTCGAACGATTATTTGATATAAATAAACTTTTTATTTTTTTATTTAAATCTAAGTTGCCCTTTACTAACCATAATTTAGAGAGAGGCAACCACCATTTAGATTGGGATACTGTTTGCCAATTATTAATCTGTTTTACTATATAATCTTGTATTTTCCTATTTGCTTGTGAGCTTTTATTTTTTAGCAAAACAGATAATACAATTACACTAGAATTTTCTCCAACACTTTTCAGGTATTTGTTAACTACTTTATATGTTTCATGTGCGGTTCCGCAATTGGCTAAAGTATAAAAATACCAAGATTCTAAATCAGTATCAGAATAATTAGCAACGACTAATTCTATTTCTCTGAATAGTATATTCCAGACTTTATTTCGATATTTAGAACTCAAAACATTACAAATCTCATTCATTAATTTATATATTTGCATATTAATTATTGGACAAACATAAGTAGTTTTTATTAAAAATTCAATTAAAGAAGTGATTAGTGAACTATCTTTAATTTTTATTTGCTTATTTTTAATTTTTTTAGCTAATATGGTCAAAATAGACTTTGTGGTTGGTACATCCTGTTCACGTATTGCTTGTGACAAAATTTCACGAAATAACAAATAGTCATCGAAAGTAAGTTGAATATTTTTACCTCCAGTTATTCTAATAAGTCTAGGATAGTGATCTAAATGCGCTTGCTTTTGCTGTTCAAATCCTTTATAAAGTTGAATTTTACTTTCATTAAAAGATAGTTCATGCTGTCTAAATATCTTAATAAGAGTATTTTTCAGTAATTCTAAATCTTTTATATTTCTGCCGAAAAATCGATAGTCATCAACATATCTAGTAAAACTAACATCTAATTTTAATTCTGAAATTGCTTTTTCGAGCTTCTGATCTAATGATAATTGTAAAAGTTCAGCAGATATTTTTGATGATATGGGACCTTGAATTATGCTTTTTGTGTGATTATTATTAATTTTTTGGTTATATTCGTCTAACCACTTTAAATAAGTTGAAAATACTATTATATTTTTTTGTGAAATAAGGGTTTGAGGTTTAATTTGAGCAAGTAGATGTGTATAAATATTCTCAAAGTATTTGCTGATATCTAAGTGAAGTATATAAGGGTAAGTTGCTTCTATTCTGTAACGTTGTAATTTGCTTTCTTTAAAAAATTTATTTTGATTATTGTAGCCTATAAAGCCGACTGAATCCATGTGTCCTTCATCAATATCGTCAAATAATAATGGTTCAATTTCTTCATACAGCATTCTTGAAAAAAATCCATCTCGACCAATAATTGGTGATTCAGAGTGTTTAGTTACACCTTGAAGTCGATTCTCTTTATCGTACATTTGATTGAATGTTGACTTTGCAACAAGTAAATTGTTGTAGGCAAACATAACACCATGTTTAATATTAGGAATAGCCATTGGACGCCATGATTCATCAATTTTTAAAGTATAAAAAGTAATCTCCTCTGTTGCCCAATTACCTCCAAAAATATTTTCCGGTGATTTAACTCCTTTAACAAATCTAGTTAGTAAATTTGTTTTTGGATCAATTTTAAACAAATTCTCTTTCGGATACTGAGCCAATTCTTCAATCAATGCTGATGAAGATTCAGCAGATATTATCTGATTAAGCAATGGTGGTAATTGAGTTGCAAACATCCCGTTTAATAGTACATAGGCATCATCGATTTCATGTCCAAACAAAAGTGTATTGTCAAAAATAATGTTTCCAGGTATGTCATCACTTGCTTCCCAAAAATTATCATTTTTGAATAACTCAACAAGTTCGTTCAGTTTTAATATATCTACTTCATCAACTTTGTTAACAAACTTATCATATATTTCACTATTCTGTAGTAACTTTGTAATTAATTCTGGTGTATAAAGTTCTAGATGATTAATTATTTTATCTCGATCCCAGTCTCCAATGTCAGTGCGATATTTGCTTCCAAATTGATTTAGAACCCCTTTTAAATTCTCTATAATATATGGTACAGCTGACATTTTTATTCCCTCACAAATAATATTATGTTTAGATGTCGTCATTATATCATGTAATAGTTTGTGAGTTTAATCGTGTAAAACCTTTTATATTATTGTTTATGAATAATTTTTATCCATATCAATTTCGTTGAAATTATTCACCTCATTGTAAAAAGCACAGCTAGTAAATCTAGTTGTGTTTTTTTGTGCTACTTTTTAATGTTAATGCTTTCTTAATGAATAATCGTATCAAATAGTCTAAGAGTTTGATTCTTGCAATCGATGAACAACTTCATCATTTTCGATTACTAATTATTAATAGCTTTCTCAAGTATATCTCCGTATGTTTACACTTGTAATTATATGGATACGTTTAACGTTGTTTGTAAATTTGGCGTACCAAATTTAAACTGAAATCGAGAAATTATAAATTTATAAATTTGATTGAGACCAGTACATAGAAAATTCAAGCTCACCCGTCTCTGTATCAATTTGTTTTGTATTAACTACAAAACCATTCTTTTCATAAAAATGCAATGCTCTAGCGTTGTTTTCATAGACAGATAATGTCAACTCGTTATTTACTTGCTTAATATAATCAACCAGCTGTCTACCAATACCTAATCTTTGAAATTTTCTGTCTACAAATAGTCCTGCAATATAGCCATCCACTTCACCCAAAAAGCCAACTATATTTTCAGAATTATCATAGTATGCATAGATGTTACTTTGTGGCAGTAGCTTTGCCACAACTGCTATTTTACTCTGCCAATACTTCTGGGGAATAAAATCATGCCCATCAATATTCCCTTCTAACCATAAATTCAATATTTTGTCTAAATCAGAACCTTTAACATTACGCAACAATTTAATCATCATCAATCTCCAAATCTATTTTTAATACCATTATACATACTTCTATTTATTTTCTTTAGTATGTTTTGTACCTTATGTCTATTGCCACATATCTGAATAGAACACCATTTACGTCGTCCCGATTCGTCAACAAAAAGCAAAACACATTTAGGATTAGCAGGTTGTCCTAATGACTGGTTGGCACTTTTTATGGAACCTAATTTATTCTACTTCTTGACTAACACAATCATATTTCATCAATTTTTTATCAATCATTCTAATAGATTGATGTAACTATTCTTCTTATTCCAAAATGTCCTGCCTATGCTCTAGTAACATTTTTCCGCCTTAACGGCATAGTTGATATATCAAATTTCATTCGAGCGAATTGTTTTATTTTATCAATAAATACAGTAAATAATAAAATTCGAGTCCATCATCAGATAACTTTTTATGCGATATTCTATATGTGTCGCATATCTGTGATAAACTTATTTAACTCACTATTTCTAAAGGAGAAGCATCATATTAAAACTCAGTCCAATGAAACCTAAAGCGTTTCAAGAGTATATATCATTTGCAGTTAATGAATATGCCAAAGAGAAAATTGAAGTCGGGTCATGGTCAACCAAACAGGCTCAACAAAATGCTCAAATGACCTATGACCGCTTATTACCTAAAGGACTTAACACGCCTCATCATTTTTTATACTCTATTTACGATGACACAGTTATAGTTGGTTATATTTGGTTTGGGGCTGACAATGAGAATCAATCCAGGGCATTTATTTTTGATTTTGAAATCTATCACGATTACCAAAATAATGGTTTCGGATCACAAGCACTAAAACTCGTTTCAAATGAAGCCAAGAAAATGGGATTTGATACGATTGGACTACATGTTTTTGGTAATAATGATAAGGCGATACATGTATATCAAAAAAGTGGCTTTGGCATTACAGATATAAAAATGCAGAAAAAGATCTAATATAAAGGTCTTTTTTACTTTGCCAAAAGATTTAGTTAGTCTCATGCATTACCAGTTCAATAGGTGAAAGCGTTCTGGTTTTATAATAAATATCAGTAATCTCCTCGACACTTCTCGGATATTGTTCAAAAACCCAAATTTTTATGATTGAAATTGTTGAATTTAATAACAGTGTTTGCGCATACTTTTGAGGAATTGTTATATTAAACTCATTATTGGTTTGGATGAAGTCACTAATCAGTTTCTCAAATTGCTTCAAAAAGACATCATCTAAACTTACTATCTTAAAAGATTGCATATGATTAAATATAAATTCAAATATTTTGGGAATACCTTTACCTAAACCGCAGGCTACTAGATCCGAAATCAATAATTTATCAAGTTCAGCTAACAGTTCCCTTTCAACGGAAATAATGAAGTCATTAAAATCATCATAATTCAAATAAAAAGTACCTCTGTTTAATCCTGCTTTTATTGTTAATTCTGATACTGATATTTTATCCAGTGATTTTATTTTGGTTAATTCATACAAAGCAAATATCAGCTTATCTTTTGTTTTTTCTTTTATCTTCATAAATCAACATTATCATTTCTTTTGTTCATTGTTATATCACTCATATGCTATATATTATAGTTATGAAAATACTAATCATATATACCTATCCTCATCACAATAGTCTTAACGGTGCAATTTTTGATGCTGTTATACAAAACTTAAATAACGAACACGATGTTAAAATTATTGATCTTTATCAAGAGCATTTCAACCCCGTATTAAATTTCGATAAAAATAATAAGCGTCGTGATTTGTTTTTATCTACTGAAACTAAAAAGTATAGAGAAGCTATTTCTTGGAGTAATCACCTTATTTTTATCTTCCCTATTTGGTGGAGTAGCATGCCTGCAATTTTAAAAGGCTTCATAGATAAGGTATTTGCACAAAATTTTGCCTATTCTTATGATTCGAATAAAATAATACCTCACAAACTATTACACGGAAAAACAGCTAGTATTATCGTAACGCATGATACGCCACAATTTATCGCTAAGTATATACAAAAAGATTATGGGAAAATACTCAAAAAGCAAATTCTTGAAAATATGTGTGGCATTAGAGTAAACGCCTTAATATCGTTTCCCAATGTTAGAAAAAGTAGTCTAAAACGACGTGCTAATTTCTTAAATAAAATAAAAGTGTACGCCAAAAAACTCTAAAAATAAAAAAGCCAATTATGCTAATAATTGGCTTTTTGCTATGCGTTAGTCCGCTTGTCTATATATGTTTTTATTTATTAATAACAATATCAAAAATATTAAAATAAGCGTTACCGTATATAGCGGAAACACAAGTATGCGCCCGTTATGAAGCAAACTCATTATAAATGTTAGCATACTAATCAAACAATAATACATTAATCCGAATATTCCACTTGCTAAGACAATAACATCTGTGTAAGCATAAAGTGAACTTTTTAAAATAACAGGTAATGCAATATTAATACCTAGGAAAATACCAATTAACATACTTGGTTTTCTACCATATCTATCGGATAACATTCCCCATATCAACACACCTAGATCCCCAACTGAAATATTATATTCGTACATCAGATGACTATTTCATCCAACTTAAATATGTCGGCTTAAAACGTCGGCTAATTCTTCCACTTCTTCTTTTTCAACTGCTCCAAATCGATTTAAAATAGGTGAGTCAATATCAATTACACCATAAGGTTCACCATTCCGATATATTGGAACCACTAACTCTGAATTGCTATCAGCATCACAGGCAATATGCCCAGCAAATGCATGCACATCAGGCACTACAAGACTCTTGCGCTGTGAAAACGCACTACCAACAACGCCTGATTCAGGTTGAATATGCATACATGCTACTTTACCTTGAAAAGGTCCTAAATCTAACGTTTTAGTGTCTGCATTATAGATATAAAAGCCAGCCCAATTAACATCCCCATAATTATGGAAAATTAATGCAGCTGCATTGGATAAATTTGATACTGAATTGGTTTCATTTTCCAACAGTGCATTTAATTGTTGCCCAATCAATGTATTCAATTGCTTCATAAGATACCTCGCTTATTATATAATGTCCACTCACAACTGCGAATATTTAACCTGTTGTTCAATATCAGCTGAAATTTTAGGTTCTGGCTTATATTTTGCCTCCCATTCTTGTGGTTTGAGCACTTTGTTGGTGATTGGGTCGCGATGTGGCTGACCATCAGGAAATAACTTATGCATATTAGCCGAATGGATTGCTGATAACGTATGCGTTGGCTCAACGTCCATTAATACATAACTACCAAAAGCTAAATAAATGATATCTCCCAATGAATCAACCTGTTGCACAATAGGTAAGTTAGTATTATCTGCTTTATTCAATAACTTTTGTTTAGCAGAATTGAGACGCTCTGTCATCTCAGTAAAAACTTGATTTATTGATTGTTCTGTTTGACAATGACTAACGGCTAATTCTGTTAGTTCTTCTAAAATAAAACCAACACGATTCATTAATTCTTCCTGATTTAAAGCCGTTGGTTGCTCGGGTTGCCGGTCATCAAAAACTTGGTGAAAAGCTTCTGCTTGTTGATAAAGATGTTCTGTCATAAATTCCAACTCCTCATCGATAATATTCATTACATCATTCATATTATTCTAGCTTAAGATGATATTTCATACAATATTTTACACTGTGATTTGCTCATCAACATCAATCAATTCCAAGAGAGATAGTGCGACCTCTGCTCCCTTATTACCTGCCTTTGCGCCAGATCGGTGTTGTGCTTGTACCAATGTGTCAGTCGTTAACACACCGAAAACCACGGGCTGCATCGTATTGAGCCCAACTTGTAAGATGCCATTTGCTGCACCATTAATCACTAAATCATAATGATCCGTATCACCTTTAATCACTGCCCCCAGTGTGATAATCCCATCATACTTTTGCATTTGTGCTACTTTGTTAGCCATCATAGGTAATTCAAAAGCACCTGGTACCCAGATAACATCAATATTTTCTTGTTGTAAACCGTGCATGGTAAGAGCTTCTGTTGCCCCTTGAATTAATTGTTCCACAATTAAAGTATTAAATCGACTTGCAATGATTGCAATATGTCTGTTTTCATGTTGTGTTAGGTTACCTTTATAAATCATCTGATTACTCTACTTTCTTTATTATTACAGCATGTGTTTGAACTTATTTTTCTTAGTCGCCATGTATTGTTGGTTTGTATCATTGATTCCTGTGATAAGTGGCACACACTCAACGACTTCAATACCATATGCTATCAAGGCTTTCATTTTTTGTGGATTATTGGTTAATAAACGTATTTTGCTCATCCCCGCTGCCTTTAATATTTCTGCTGCTTGGCGATAATCACGTGCATCTGGTTGATGGCCTAAAGCAACATTAGCATCATAGGTATCATATTGATTTTCTTGCAAAACATATGCTTTTAACTTTTCATGCAAACCAATCCCACGACCTTCTTGACGTAGATAAACAACAGCGCCACCCTCTTGATTGATTATCTCCAATGCTTTGTGTAATTGTGGGCCGCATTCGCAACGTAATGAACCAAATATTTCACCGGTCAGACATTCAGAATGAACACGGACTAATGGTATCCCAGTGCTCAATTGACGGCTTTGCATCAGTAAATGTGGCTTACCATCTTTTCCTCGGTATTCCGTTAAATTAAAATCCCCATAAGTACTTGGTAAATGTACAGTTGTCTCCTGTTTAACTGTATATTGTGATGCGACCTGGCGATAAATTATTAAATCCTGAATTGACAACTGTGTTAAATGCTGTGTTTGTGCTAAATCAGATAATGCTTGTTCTCTCGCCATTGTGCCATCTTGAGCTAAAATTTCGATAATATAGGCAATTGGCGGTACACCGGCAATTTTAGCTAATTCTACAGCCCCTTCTGTATGTCCTTGGCGTTTTAGAACACCACCGTCTTCGGCCACTAATGGAAAAATGTGTCCAGGTGTTTCAAAATCAGCAGCTGTCGTACTTAAATTAGCTAATTGTTTAATTGTATGTGCTCGCTCATATGCAGAAACCCCAGTTGTACTACTCATGTGATCCACACTAACTGTAAACTTTGTACCAAATTTTTCTGAATTGTGTGACGTCATTTGTGCTAAGGCTAATTGTTCAGCGCGTGCTCTGGTCATTGGAACAGCTAACACGCCACGCGCAATACTTAAAGCTCGATTAATCGCTTCCGGTGTTACAAAAGAAGCTAAACCAACCAAATCACCTTCATGTTCACGATCCTGATCATCAGTCAGAATAATGAGTTCCCCCTGCTTTAATGCATTAACTGCTATCTTTACTTTTTCAATACTCTCTTCTGTCGTCATCATGCATCCCCTTTTGTTAGATATTTAGCTAAAATATCGGTTTCAATATTCACTAGGTCATTAATTTCTAACGTTCCTAAATGCGTATGAGTCACCGTATGCGGAATAAGCCCTATTTGGAAAGTGTCCTTTGATGTGTTAATGACGGTTAAACTCACACCAGAAATAGCAATCGAACCTTTAGGCACTATCTGCGACATTAAAGTCGTGTCCGCCACAAGAAAAGTAAAGTAGACTGTTTCTTCTAATCTTTTCTTTTGTATAACCCGTGCTGTTGTGTCGACATGCCCCAAGACAAAATGGCCATCAAAACGTTCTGTTGCTAAGATTGATTTTTCAAGATTAACACTTTCGCCAATCTGGTAGTGGTTAACAATTGTCGCTTTAAAAGTGGGTATCATAATGTTAAAGAATGCATGGTGTGGCTCAAATGAAGTAATGGTCAAGCAAATGCCGTCTACCATGACACTTGCACCGACCTGACTATCACTAAAATAATCCTGATTAGTAGTAATGCCTATTCGTAAAGTATGATCATGACGATGTTCGATATGATCAATTTGTCCAATTTGTTGTGTAATCCCAGTAAACATCATGACACCCCTTTTTCTAAGTGATTAAAATAACGTAACTTAACCGCATTACCAATAGTTAGCATCTCATCTGGATTTTGTTGCAATGTCACGCTTGCTAAGCCGCTGTCCAATAATAATTTATCGGTTCGATATATCAAATATTCGTTCCATAAATCTTGTGCAATAAAAGATTGAATCAAGCTGGGGCCGCCTTCAACCATTATTGATTGAATCTGCTGTTGTTGCGCGAGGTCATTAAGCACACCAATTAAGCCATTATGGCTTTCTTTAACGTACGCATGCTTTTCGGCAAATGCGTGATTTTCAGTATAAATCAACCAACGATTTGAAAAATCAAACTTAATGTTTTGTAATCTACCACGCCTATCTAACACAATGCGTAATGGTTGGGGATGATGTAATGCTAGATATCGCACGGTTAAACTCGGCCAATCAGTGAGAAAAGTCTGGCTACCAATTAGAATGGCGCTTTTACTTGCGCGCTCTTGATGCACATCAATATCAGCTTTGTGGTTCGTTAATTTGATACGTGTCTTAGCATTGTCCGACACAATACCATTCTTAGACGTCGCTAATTTAAGTTGTACATAGGGCAGCCGATGCTCAAAGTAATAGTGAAATTCAGGATTAAGTCGACGACTATGTTCTGTGTTGAGTACATCAACTTGAATACCTGCCTGTTTCAAAATGGCTACCCCATGACCATTTGTCGATGGGTTTGGGTCAATACTGCCAATCACAACACGCCTCAATCCCCACTTCGCCATTGATTGTGCACAAGAACCAACTTTTCCGTGTGTCGAACAAGGTTCTAATGTCACATACATGGTTGCATCAATAACCTGTGCAGGATCTTTCAGCTGATGAAAGGTATTCATTTCTGCATGTTCTTGGCCAAATTGATGATGATAACCTGTCGCCAAAACAACATTATCTTTCACAATAACCGCACCTACTCTGGGATTTTCAAAAGTTAAATCTTTATTGGCTTGAGCTGCTGTTTTTCCAGCCAAAGCCATGAGTGTTAAATCATTCATCTGTTTTCCTCCTTTTTTGGAGCAAAAAACCCGATGTGTTAATCACATCGGGTTTCATTATCAGATTAATTTAAAAAACTAGTCAAAAAAGCCACTAAACGCGACACTAAAAACTAGATAATTTTAAATCTTCTCCCATCCAGACTTTAACTGTCGGTCACAGAATTTCACTGTGTCAACTACATATTCAATATGTAGGTCACGGACTAAGGTAGCATTGTACCATTACCGTCGGTCGGGAATTACACCCTGCCCCGAAGATTAATTATTTAACACTTAAAAATTTAGCATTTAAAAAAATATTTGTCAAATCAATAATCATGTCAAAATAACAAGCAGTCATTCAATTATGCTTCTATCACTGCTTATCTAATGATTATATTGAAGCTTCATAAAGAGCCACAACATCAGCAACAGCCATTGGGACAAAACCATGATCCAAATGGCCCACACTCACTGCGCTTGTAGCCATTGCTTCAAAGTGTTCATTATTCTCAATGCCAACACCTGTCAATGTCATCGGTACCTCTAAACTAGAAATCCATTCTGCGGTAGTATCAATGGCTGCCTGAGCTATCGTGGCATTATCGCCATCAAGTTGCCAGACATGACGACCAAAATTAGCAAACAATGACTGAGTATCCGCATTTAATGCAAAACGCATCCAATGTGGCGTCAAAATCCCCAAACCCACACCATGCGTAATATCATAGTAAGCGGATAGCTCGTGCTCAATCGGATGAACTGTCCATTCATTCGCATTACCTGTTCCTACAAGGCCATTTAATCCCAACGTTGATGCCCACATTAAATTAGCTCGTGCATCATAGTTATTGGGATCTTTCAAAGCAACTGGCGCCCATTTAATGACTGTCCGCATCAAACCTTCAATCATACCGGATTTCACGTCATTATTTTGGGCAGTATCAAAATACTGTTCGGCTAAATGGCTGAAAATATCAATAGCACCGGCAGCTGTTTGCCATTTTGAAACTGAATATGTTAAAGTCGGGTCTAAGAATGATACTGCGGGGGTATTAGGACCAAAAGTATCTAACTTTTGGTTGGTATCAGGATTTGAAATAACCGAACCTGCATTCATTTCAGTTCCCGTCGCTGAGAGTGTCAAAATATCAACCACTGGTACCTGTGGCATTTCAAATCGCTTGCTTGAATCTAATACTAAGTCCCACGGATCTGATGCATAAAATTTTGATGAGGCAATGAGTTTTACAGCGTCAATAACAGAGCCACCGCCAACGGCCAAAATAACATCAATATCATTGTCTTTAGCAAGCTGTTGACCATCTCGTACTGACTCAATTTTGGGATTTGGTTCAATACCAGACAATTCAACAACATTTAAGCCGTCTAATGCTTTAATAACACGGTCATATAAGCCTGACTTTTTAATTGATCCGCCCCCATACGCAAGCAAAATATTCTGTCCGAATTGCGACACGGCATCACGAAGTTCACTATCTATCCGATTCGCGCCGAAACGGATGTCTGTTGCATTTTTAAATGTAAAATTTTCCATATTAAATATTTATTTAACCTTTTCTAAATGATAACCAGTATCTTGTTATTTAAAAATTCTGGTACTTATATTTTAACAGTAAATAAGACGCTGAACCATTTGTAAACAAGGTTTTATGTAAAGACATCAGGATCTTACTGTGATGATTCTGCTGATGATGCATCTACTTCCCAAAACAATGTATTCAGATCGGTTTCTAGTGCATATGCTAGTTTCAGGCACAATGCCAATGAAGGATTATATTTATCATTTTCAATTAAATTAATGGTCTGCCTAGCAACACCAATACGTTGTGATAATTCGTATTGCGACAATTTTTTCTTTTGACGATATTGTTTGATTCGATTCATAAACAACTCCAATGACATCTATAAATTACTTTTATCATATCATTATTACGCCTGTATTCATTTTTAAAGCTAATAAAAAATTACCTTTACTATGTCAAAGCAAAGGTAATTTTTGATATATCATTATTCGTATTCTTCTAACGCTTTACGTAATATTTGCAACGTAGCTGAGTAATGAGCTATGCCATAATCAACGGTTATTTTTTTGGTATCTGACATTCCTTGCTTACGCCACCCATCCAACTGAGACTCTAATTTACTCAGCTTAGATTGCTTTCGTGCTATTTCTTCTTCGATAAATTGCTTTATCGTTTGAGCATCTAAGTAATCACTAAAATACATACGCATTAAAAAGTCCGATTTTAACACATCATCTGTAGTAGGTTTTATCAATGCCTCCAAAAAAACATTTTCCCCTTGCTTTGTTATCGCATACACATTTTTGTTGGGCTTATCATGTTGTGTTATTTGTTGTTTTGTTACTAAGCCATCGTGCTCTAACTTTTTTAAAGTTGGATAAATCATACCAAAAGTACCATCAAAGAAGTGGTTTAAACGTTCTTGTAAAATATCATTAATTTCATAGCCAGTATGCGAGCTATCCTTTAGAATACCTAAGATAATCTCTTTACCTTTCATTGTCATCAATACACCTTCCATTTTTAAGTCACTAGCCATTATACACTACTATTAATGGACCCATACCCCGCTAGATATGGGAATGTAACTTTAAACAATGAAACAATATTATAAGTACTTATTTTTTAAAAATAAACTGATCAACACACCTAACAACAAAAATGGAATGGATAATAAGTACAATTTTTCAAAGGCTTTTGTTAATTGGTTCTTAGCATATTGCTCCGTCTCCAAAATATACGTTGATAATGTTTTAGGTAAATGTGATGTATCCGTGGGTAGAAAAACAGTTTGAGTCATTTTCATATTAATCGTTTTTAATATATTATCTTGATTTTTTTCTGATATATTTAATGATTTAATGCTTTGTTGAGCATATGAGATAGAATGCTCTCGAGCAGTATTCAAATTGCTATATAATCCTGTAATAAAAATAGCCACAGCCAACATTGCACCAACTTGACGCAAAACACTGGTAACACTTTGCGATGCCGTTAACAATCTACCTGTAAAGTGACCTGCTGAAATAATTAAAATAGAGCCTGTAATCATACCATAACCCATTCCCACTGCAATACCGGCTACTATCGTATCATTTTGATGACGTAATGCCCCATTTGACAACCAAAAATAGCCCAAAACCATTATTAAAAATCCAGCAGCTAGCAACCATTTAGAACTTATATTCTGTCTCATAAAACCAGATATTGGTGAAAATATAAAAATAGAAATAGATATCGGTGCAATCAAAAGAGAAGCATGTAGTGAATCAAAGTTTTCAATATTTGTAAAATAACTAGGCAAAATAACAGTTGTTGCAACCAAAAATAAATTACTCAAAATAATAATAACTGCAGAAAGACTAAATGAAGGATTAGCAAAAAGTTGTAATGGTATCATAGGATTTTTACTTGTTTTTTCTGTTATCAAAAACAGAATAAAACCACCCAAACTAATTATAAAGCACAACACTGTTGGCCAAGATAACCAGCCCCAATTTCTCCCTTGTATCATACCTAAAGAAAGACTAAACAAAAATACTAAACTCAGCACCGCACCCAAACCATCCATCGACTGTTTGGCATTCGTTTCTTTATCAAAAGTTAACTTAGCGATACCTAAAATAATAATCACAATTGTTATTGGTACATTAATCAAAAAAATCCAGCGCCAGCCCAAAAATTGTGTCACGATACCACCAATCGTTGGCCCCAAAGCTGCAGCTAGTCCCTGTGTGATACCCAAAATAGCTATCATTTTCGTTCTGCTACTTACATCTACTAAATTAATGCCCAATGTCATAGACAGAGGGAACACAAATGCCGCACCTATACTTTGAATGGCACGACCAATTAATAATATATGTAACCCACTAGCGCACGCTGATGTGAGAGACCCAATTGCAAACAAAGATACGCCGATTAAAAACCATTTGTGAATACCATATAATTCAGCAAATCTCGTTAAAGGTATCGTCAATGAAGCAAATAAAATAAGATATATGTTCAAAGCCCAGGATAGTGAATCTAACCCCGATTTTAAATGAATACTTATATTCGGTAAACTAACATTCATAATTGTTGTATCCAACATACAAATGAATATACCCAAAATAAATATTATCGGTAATGTCAATTTTTTCATTTCTTCCCCTTTTAATATAAACATCATTAATATTAATAATGTTTATATTAATTGATGGAATATATTTTGTCAACTCAAATTCTAGTGTATATATTTCTTAAATAATACGATAACAATTTAAAAAGGCTTTCCAAATTATTAATTTGAGTAGCCTTTTACAGTAAACAAAAAATCTTGAGTTGGCCCAGTGCGCATCATCACACCATGTCAATCTCAAGATTTTTATGAATCCACTAAATTATGACTTATTCAGGATCCTTTATTCATTAAATTCGTACAGCATTTCCTTTATCATCAAATGAATAATTCGTGCCATGACTACCATCTAAGTTAGATTGTTTTGTTTGAATACCCGTTACTTCATCAAAATGTTGCAAATAACCATCAATTGAAATAAATCCTTTCACACTTTGATAATTCTTATCAGCATAGTACCAGTTATCTTGGTAGTAGTAATAATCATTTTTTACAGCTGCACCTTCAGTACCATTAAAATAATAAGATAGCTGAGTATTTGGATCAGTGACAATACCATCTTTAACTTGTTCACCATTCGCATCAAAATACTTTAATTGATTATTTTGCGTGATAAAGCCTTTAACCGCTTTTCCATTATCATCAAGATATAACCATTGACCATTAGACTTTCTCTGATATTGGTTACGTAGCATCACACCATCATTACCGAAAGTATAAACTTCACCATCAATCGTTTGTACACCAGTTACAATATGCCCATCAGTAGGATCAGTGTACAATGTCTGTCCATCAATATTGAGGAAGTTGCCTTTACTCTGATGACCATCTTGATAAAAATACTTATTCATGCCATCAATCGTTCTCATACCAGTTACGGCAACACCATTAGCGTCAAAATAGAACCATTGGCCGTCCTCATTTTGCATATAGCGCTGTGTTACAAGATTACCATTACCTGATTGTAGATAATAAGCACGTCCTTTATCATCACTAATCATTTCGCCTTTAACTTGTACGCCATTTTGATCGAAATATTGCTTATGCCCATCAATGGTAGCAAAACCGTCATCTAGCATATTACCAGCATCATCAAAATAGTAGGCAATGCCATCTTGATCAACAATATATTGACTAAATACTTGTTGCCCATTCTTACCAAAATAAATCGTTGATCCATCTTCTTTTTGTAAGAAACTCTGAACCAATTCAATACCGTTTGGTAAAAAGAAGTAATTATGATTCTTAATATTTTGTAAGCCTGTAACTAGGTGTCCAGTATTATCAAAGTAATAATAATTACCATTATCATCTTGTACAAAGGCATTTTGCGCTCTATAACCGCTTAATGTGTAATAGATAATGCCTTTATTGTCATGCGTAAATCCTGTTGATGATAGATCATCTGTTAATTGTTTAGGCAAAAAGTTACCACTACTATCATTAGATGTTACCTTGTAATATGCATTAGAACCACTATCTTTCAAGACGTAGCCTTCACCCTTACCTTGAATATTAGAACCATTAAAGTATTTAGCTGACCATTCTTTGATTTTAACAGTTGGATCAATTGGTACGCCTGTTGAAATCTGTGCTGTTTTAAATAATGATGGATAAAGTGTTCGTAGTTGATCTAAGAAAGCACCACCATAACGGGCTTGATACTCACCACCACCACGGCTTTGGACAACATATAGGGCATTATCTATATCTGAGTTCGCATCATCATCCCCGAAGGAATTTGTCCGCGTTACTGTCGCTAATTCTTGTTCAGGCAAATTATAAATTTGATCTGGAACCCAATCAGCAATAGCTTGAATGCCACTTGTATGCAACGCTTTAATAGCATCACGTAATTGCTCATCAGTACCATACTTAGTTGGCGTTTTATAACCTACATCATAACGGTCAGTAAACGCATAGCCATTTTGAATGATTGAATCTAAGAAACTCGTATCCGTGCTTGAACGGTATTGTGGTGCTAATTGGAAACTTGTGATACCCCACTGTTTAAACAAGTCACCATTCTGTGCAATCACAGCGTTTGTAAACTCATTTTCCTGTGTGGCAAATGCTTGGAAATTAGAAAATCCTTCGTAAATCACTTGTGAGTCCAAGCCGGCATTGGAATGGAATACTTTACCATCAGTGCTTGCTGTTTGATCTGATGCTGTACGAGCATCTTGATTGGCATCAGCTCCTAAAGGCACCCATACAGATAAGAATCCTGAAACTTGCGGATTCTGTACACCGTAAACATCTCGGGATCCAAAAATCAAATCACCGTTGCCATCGGTATAACGTATTGGTGCACCATTATCGGTATCATAGTAATTCAAGCCAGATTCAGTGGTAGAAAGCAAGGCGCGATACGCTTGATTCTTATGCGCTGCACCCATATGCAAAATCACATTTTCACCAGTATTAAGTTTCACATCTTTATTATTGCTAACAATTGTACCGATACCCTCATTGCGTGTCTCTGAAGTACCATTATCAGCGCTAGTCATTGCGCCTTTGCCGTAGCGAACACTTGTTAGAATATCATGCTGATCAACCGACATTGACTGACCACCTGCAACATATTTAACGCGCGCTTTAAGTAACGTATTAATCGCATCAAAATATGGCGACTTTGTTGCCATGTACTGACCATCATCGGTATATAAATCACCATAATAAACACGTGGTACAGTATCTTTATTCGTTAATAACATAGCATAGGCACTAGCCATGTTATATTGTGTATACTTTTTATCAGCTAGTTTTTGATCTTCATTATAAATCTTGAAAGCTGCAGCGAGTTGCTCTTCAGTTGGTGCTAAGCTATTTTTAACATCAGGATACAAATCAGAAACGATTTGCGCAATAACTGTCTGCACCTCACTATCATGTGCTCGTACAAAACTATAATTTGGTATCGCCTCATTTTCAGTATGATCATCCTTACGATTAACCATATAATAATCAACAAAGCGTTGCATCGTGCCACGAATATCAGATGACTTTGTTAGCGACCAAATCAGTTGTGTATGCAAATAATCATCCATTGTTAACTGATTGTTTCCCTTATCGGAAACATACAATGGGTCATTGTGACTCCAGTCTTCTAAAATAGAAAGATGTTGATTAGCTGTTGCATCATTTTTATCTACGCCATAAGCTAACTTAAAATAGTCAGCAGCAATTTGGAGTAAATCAGCATCAACATTATCCACTGCATCTACTCGGATACCGTCAAAATTAGCTGTATCGTCATTGGCTGTTATTGAGCCAAAGTTCATTAAGTAGTGTAACCAATTCAATTGTTCTGCTTGAACAACAGGATTAGAATTATCAACATCGTTAGCTAACAATAGCTCGAAGCCACCTTTAGAATTATCTAAATTATAGGCTTGTGTGCCTGTCTGATTTGTTGGTGTACGATTAAGCAATCTAAAATTAGAATTAGCATCTGGTGTTAATGGGCTATTCACATATGTCAATGCACCATTTTGCAAATGGTCATTCTTAGGATCTTCACTGCTTTGATTCCATTGTGGTTGCGTCACAACAAAAGCTGAGATTGCTTCTTTTAACCAGTCGACACTCTTTTTCAAACTAATCTTAGTTTCGATTGATTTCTGAACATAATTTGCAGCTTCATTTAATGAAACTTGATCATCTGTTGTCTTAAATTGGTTATCATTACTAACCAATTTCATGTCTGACATATAATTCAAATAGTTAACTTGTGTTTGTTTATCCGGCCACCAAACGGATAGAATTGGTCGGAAATCATCTGCTTTAGATGCTTCCCAATGTGTCCCATCACGTAAAATATCAGTGGGACGGTACCATGATGTGGCCGTTAAGTAACCATCAACATTTTCAAAATCTGCTTTATCTGTACTATGCGCAGCATTGTGCTGTGTATAATCAGTATTTTGTGACACTAGGCCCTCTTTTATTTGTGAAGTATTTGCTGAAACTTCTTGCCCAGTAGCCTTATCAAAGTACAGTACTTTACCGTCAAATACACCTGAAAAGCCTTTCTTAATTTGACCAAGGCTATCAAAATAGTAATTGTGACCGTCAATAGTTTTCAAACCAATGGCTGCCTTACCTGTTTCATCTAGATAGTAAGTGGCACCATTGGTGTCTTGATAGAATTGATCTGTTACTTGTTCACCTGTGGTATTGAAAACCGCAACTTGATTATCAATACGCTGAACACCAGTGACAGCATCACCTGAATCTGGATCAAGATAATAATTCTTGCCTGCAACTGTGACAAGTTTCCCCTTAACTTGTACGCCGTTGTTATCAAAATATTGCGTATGATTATCAATTTTTGTTAAACCTTTAGCATTTTCACCATTACTAAATGCATAAGACCATTGACCATCATTTTCGACATATTTACCGTTAGTGGTTTTAGTCTGAACTTGATTGTCTGAAACTATATTCGCTGTTTTTGACTCTGACGTCACAGCCTGTTCTTTATCAGTGACACTATCTTTTGCGACTGGGGATGCTGCGTTTTGCTTATCAGCATCGGATACTTGCTTATCGCTCGTATCTTGTGCTGGTGACACAATAGCGTTTTGTGTTGCCTTTTCTAATTGTGACACATCTTTCTTTGTTACTTGATTCGAATCATTTGTTTGAGTTTTTTCTTCACCCTTAGGTGTCGTGACCGGTTCAGCAGTATCTGTTTTCTCTGTTGTAACATTTACAGCTTTATCTGACACTGTGTTATCTTGTTCTTGATTTGCTTTTACACTGATACTAGGTGTTACTGTTGCATCATCAGCGAATGCACTCTGCAAAGGTACACTCGCCATCGCTAGTGCCATGACCATCGCGGCACTTCCACCAATAACCCAACTCTTACCAGCTTTGTAAAGTTTCTTGCGTAAAACTCTCTCTCCAAATGACATATATGACTCTCCTCATAGTATTTGTGGTCTAGTCCACTTAGATAGTATACCCCATGATCTTGTTCAAAGCATAACATTTCATCATATTTTCATTAATAATTTAATTTTACTCAAAATTATCAGGAGATAACAATTTTTGTAAATAATATATGAATGGATTTATTATTAATTTTACATTAGTTTTTTAATCATCAATTTTTTATTAAATAATTAGAGTACTGTATATGTCTTTGACTATTTTAGGAATTCATTATTTCCTCTCGAATTAACATTACGGAAGCTCGTTTTATTTAAGCCACACGCTATTCCAAAGTGCAATACCGTACAGTTAGAAATACAAAAAACCAGTACTTAATGTACTGGTTTTTTCATTCATACCATCTTAAACAAAATTGCTAACAATGCCTAATACAATAATAGTTAATATCACACCAAACGATTTGAGATCCACCTTTTCCCGTAAAAAGAATCCCGATAATATAATGCTAAATAACGATGTCATGTTGAGAAATACCCATGCAATACTTGATGTTTGACTAGAGGTTGCTAACGTAAAAGTTAGTTGGGCTACTAGTGTCAATACTGCACGTGTACCATATAACATCATAACTCGGCTCCCCACCTGTTCCCGTATCATATTGGCTTGATGACGTTGGCGCAAAAAAGCTGTGAGTGTTATTAAAAATCGCAAATAAATCGTTAAAATCGTAAAAGTAATCAACGCCTCTGGCGTTTTGATATCCGCAACCAACACTGGCGATAATGCGGCCTGAAGAATTAAAAACGGACCAATTAGCCAAAAATTTTTAATCAAAATTTTAGTACTGCTATTATTTGTCCTCGCTGGTAACAAAAACAGTCCGATAACCAATATTGTAGACACAACGGAAATAAAATATGAATGCCAATTAAAATAACACGTTGTAATAAAGATAGCGATTGGAATCACAAAGTCTGTCAACTTGCTTAATAGCACGGAATCCATAACTGTTACTTGCCTAAACAAGGCACTATAGCCAAATGCCACAGCTTGAACGAGACTAGCATAAATAATGATACGCACTAATAACCACGGTGTTATGTTTAAAGCCAAACGATGTTGCATCGTCATGATTATCAAAACAACAGTTACTAATAACATACTTAATAAATTATTGAAAAAGTTGACGGTGAACACTGAACTTTTACGATATCCCATCTGATAACGATCAATAACGGTGATAATACCTCGCGATAGCGCTGATAGAATTGAAAATATGACGACATATAATGTGCTAATCACCATCGCAATCTACCATTTTTAAACACATTATCCCAAACTAACTGATTCATTGATATCCCCTACTTTTCTGATTGTACTATGCATATAAACACTTCTATCATCATAAATAGTTACAGTTAAAATGTACATACTTTTGTGAAATATTATAATTAAAAAGAGATCATTCGGTAACATTACCGAATGATCCCTCTCATGTATTGAAATATACAGATAAAAAGTAAGCTATCCATTAACTGAATCGTCATAGTCATAATCTATTCCAATAAGAAAATCACTGTAACTGCTAACTGTCTTTTTGAATAAATAATCACTATTTAATCATCTCGCCGTCGTTGATCATAAACCGATTCATCTTGGTGTCGTTTTTTGAACCATTCTTCGGCTTGATGTGTTGCAATTGAAATTGAACGCTGATCATTATAGCCATCTTCTTTCAAAGCATTCGCAATTTCAATTGCTTTGTTTCTTACAACTGGTTTCAGATTTTTAAGTGATGGTGGAAAATCATCTTTTGTCCATGGCATTATTTTTACCTCCTCATTTATATGCATTAACCGCATTAATTGTTACCTATGTTTTAATCTGTTTCATCTACTTTTTCAAAAGAATTGCTCATAATAACAATAAAAAGCATGTTTACCGGTCAACACATCGATAATCATGCTTTTATTGTTACTTTAAATTAAATCCTTGTTGCTTGGCATATGTCGTAAAATCAGCTAAATTTTGATCAGCTAATAACGATGCCCTATTGTTACTAGTCCAGGTCCGTTCTAATTCGCGTTTCTTATAATAATCTTTCATCGTTTCGTTATATAACGCAACTGTTTTTTCCAATTGTACTTGTTGATACGTATCTTTCATCCAAAAACCAGATAATGGTAGCTTAGGTTTAATGCCAGGATTTTGATCAGGGTAACCCAATGAAAAGCCCATTACCGGTTTAACATAGCGTGGCAAATTTAAATGTGCCTGATAAAGTTCAAGTGCACGATTAGTACCGGCCATCGTCACGGTTCCAATCCCCATTGATTCTGCAGCAACCTGTGCTCGACCTAGGGCAATACCAGCACTAATAATTGCACCTTCTAGCATTGAATAATAACTCAATTTATCTTCAGCTTTTTGTCTTTCTTCTGCATTCAATCCTATTAATATTTTATTATAATCAATGACAACGACGAAAAAACGCTTTGCCGTTGCAATATAATGCATTTTAACAGCATCCGTAATCGCTTGTTTCAGTGATTGTTGTGTTATTTCAATAAAAGTAACAGGTTGAAAATTACCCATGTTGGGACCAGCAACAGCAGCTGACAGAATTGTTGCTATTTGTTCATCTGTAATGACTTGATCAGTAAAAGCTCTGATTGACATATGTTGTTTTAATATATTTAAGGTTTCATTTTCCATTTTATACTCCCAAAATACACATAGTACTGACGTTGTGTATTGTATGATGCTTACGCCATTAAATATAGAGATAAAAAGGCACTACTCAGATAGTGTCTTTTGTTTTGCAGATAGTTGTTGTTGAATCTGTTTTGACGTTTGTTGCCATGTCGTCGTTTTAATGAGCTCACCTTGCATGATTACTCTACCGCGTTCTGCTGTATAATCACAAGTAATGAGTGTCACTATTTTTTTCCCGCTAACTGGATACGTTACCGCAACATCAGTTGGTTGAACCGTCTTGACTGTTGTGCAACAATAAGTATACACGTGACTTAAGTCCGTCAAATAAATCTTTTGGCCAACTTTACCTTTATAGTAAATGGGAGAAAATAACAAATCTTTATAGCTTTTGCCTTGCACAAAATGACTAGCCAAAGCATAATTACCACTACCCATTTTTTGATTTTGATATAAGGTACCCGCACCTAACGACAAATTACGATCTGTTGTACCTTTAGCTATCGGTAAATTCACACCAATTTCAGGAACAGCTACTAGGCCAATATATTGTGTATCCTTAGCGCTGGTACGTGCTGCTAAAATCTGTTGTGGTGTTAAAGCATGCACTTTTGACCAATTAAAGTTCTTTTGTTTCGTTTTTTCTTTTTTAGCAGTGGCTACTGATTTCGTGGTTAACTGCGGTTGATAATGCTTTACTGTAAAGTAAGCAATTTGTCGGTTGAAAATAAGTACCAATGATAGTACGAGTAACAAAATAATTGATAACCAAAACAAACTCGTTTTTAATTTTGAATTTTTAGTTTTTTTCTTAAGCATCGGCATATATTTACTTTCTATATCGTTTAACTGCGGCGTATACAGTCAGCGTTGATGCTAATTTAGTTAAATAATGCTAAATAACTCGCATATCCTTCAGTAGCCAACTGATCTTTTGGAATAAATTTTAAAGCTGCTGAATTGATACAATATCTCAAGCCGCCTTTATCTTTTGGCCCATCATCAAAGACATGCCCCAAATGAGATTGTGCTTCTGTTGATTTAACTTCTGTACGAACCATGCCAAAGCTGGTATCTTCATTTTCTTTTATATGGTGCGCGCTAATTGGCTGTGTAAATGATGGCCAGCCACAACCTGCATCATATTTATCCGTGGAACTAAATAATGGCTCACCACTAACCACATCTACAAAAATACCATCTTCCCACCAATTATCATACATGCCAGTAAAAGGTCGTTCAGTAGCACCTTCTTGCGTAACTGCATAAGCTTCTGCACTTAATTCGTCTCGCAATGTTTCTTTATCATATTTTGCCACATTATCACACTTTCTTGTCAGCCCAATACTTCTTTTGATAGGCTTTTCTTGGTCGCATCATAGCAGCCTCACGAATTGGATCTTTCTTATAAAAATCTTGATGATATTCTTCAGCTTCATAGAAAGGTTGTGCTGGTTCAATCTGAGTAACGATTGGATCTTCAAATCGCTTCGATGCTTCAAGCGCCAATTTCGATTGTTCCGCAATGCTTTTTTGGTATTCGTCGGCTACGAATATTACAGGTCGATAATTATCACCACGATCTGCAAATTGCCCCATGGCATCGGTCGGATCAGCAACCATCCAATAAAGTGATACTAATTCCTGATAGGAAATATACGCATCATCAAACCAAATTTTTACAGCTTCTGTATGACCGGTTGTATGTGAACTAACCGCTTCATAGGTTGGATTAACCGTATGACCACCTGTATAACCAGATCTCACTTTCAAAATGCCTGGTAATGAATCAAAAGGCTCTACCATACACCAAAAGCATCCACCGGCAAAAATTGCTGTTTTTTCTGTCATAAGCTTACACCTCAATTTATACTTTTTTCATCACTTACTAATAGTAAATTATACAGCTTTATCAATCTTAATGTTGTTAAATGCCTCACGTAACGCTTGATCATGAGCATAGATATACAGCCCTTTCCGTCCTCGTTTTAGCAGAACGTTCAAGGCATTTAACATAATGCGTTGCTTATCCTTTTCATTAAAGCAGTGCCCTTTGGTTACCCTAAACGCCGCCTTATCTTGATACCTATCCGATGTAACGATAATCTTTTGCTTATTTTTATCATAGGTTATCCCTGGACCGATAATGACTCCCGCATAATTCAAATCAAATCCTTGAATGGTATAAATTGATCCCACTTCGTGAATAGTTTCCGGTCTTAAAGCCCATGGCTCTGTTCCGACATTGAGTTGATCCCATGGTAACTTAAAATCAGCAGTCGAAACATACCATTTACCCTTACCAACTGTATAGGAATAATCAGTTGTCGCCAACATTCTGGATAGGCCATTACTAGTATTTCGTCTTTGAATTGCTTCATAAAGTTTTGCCGCACTATTATAAATCCGAAAATCAAATGTGTCTGTTTGAACATGTGGGACTATCATGCGATTCATTGTTAATGTGTTAATCCAAGACGTAACATCCTGGTACTTATCTTGTATTCGATACTGCTTTTTTAACGTCATCGTTTCATGCGTATACTGCGATAAAATATGATTCAAGTCCTCATCATACCACTGACTTTTAAACTTTAAAACTTGATGACTATCAAAAATCAAAATTACAATTTTAGCATGTTTAATAATTTCAATTAACTGATTTTCCTGATGAAATTGATTGTAATTATCCGATTCAGTTAGCAATAAATGCGCTTCATCAATGAATACAACATCGCATAGTTGGTCCAACTTATCCATTTGGTTAATAAACGGCGTTGGCTTCATAAAGTATTTTTTCTTTAGAATAGCTGATGTCTCTGATAGTTTACGATATATCTTAAGCATCTCTGCATGGTTTACTAATAAGCGATTTTCTGTTCTAAACAAGTCTGATTTTGAAGAATTTAACGCAAATGCTTGTAATTGCAAAAAAGCTTCAAACAGCACAACGCTTTTGCCTGTCCCGGCATCACCCTTAATCGTTAAAATAGCATGCTGTCGATTAATATTTTTCTGTATAAAATCCATTATGCGCTGTATAACTTGTTCTTGTTCATGCGAATAGCTATCACCGCTTTCTAATAAAAAGTTACCAATACCTTGTTCATCTAGACTCAAAATAATTCATCCTTTAGATCATGATATCTTTAGCATAACAAAAACAACCACAAATCTGTAGTCCGAAAGTTGTGGTTGCTTTTTATTCTAATGATTGAAACACTCATCTACTTTTTGCCAATTAACAATATGCCAAAATGCCTCAATATATTCAGGTCGTCGATTTTGATACTTCAAGTAATAGGCATGTTCCCAAACATCCAACCCAAGCAATGGTTTCTTGCCAGACATAATAGGTGAATCTTGGTTCGCTGTTGTCATAATTTCCAACTCATTCTCTTGATTTTTAACCAACCATGCCCATCCAGAACCAAACACGCCCGTTGCCTTCTGGGTAAATTCTGATTTGAATTGGTTAAAATCTCCCCATTTTTGATCAATAGCCTGAGCTAAGTCCGTTGGAATTTTTTGGTCAAAATCAGGTGTTAGCAACTCCCAAAACAAACTGTGGTTGGCATGACCACCGCCTTGATTACGTACTGGCGTTTGTAATGCTTCTGGAAGTTCGTGAATTTTTGTTAATAGCTTTTCCAAAGACCATTCCGAGAATTCAGGATAGTCTTTCAAAGCATTATTCAGGTTATTCACATAAGTCTGATGATGCCTATCATGGTGTACTGTCATCGTTTTGGCATCAATATAAGGTTCTAACGCATTCGCCTCGTAAGGTAATGCTGGTGTTGTAAATGTCATTTACTACTCCTTTCTAAATCAAACCAATAGAACGCTTTCACTATGTTTACCTTATCATTTATCCATTTTGACTGTCAATTAACTCGCTCACAACATGCCACCTCAATAAAAAGAACCGCAAAATATACTTTACGGTTCTTCACATGTTTAGTTTTTAAAAGAATGAATTGGTGCCGGAATGTGTCCGCCACGGTTAACAAAATCAGCACTTGATTTGTTTATGACTGGCATTACTGGAGACGTTCCTAGCAAGCCACCATAATCAACCATTTCCCCAACGCTTTTACCAACCGCTGGTAAAATACGTACAGCCGTCGTTTTATTATTTTGAACACCAATTGCTGCTTCATCAGCAATCATAGCACTAATTGTAGTTGCTGGTGTATCACCTGGAATTGCAATCATATCTAAACCAACTGAGCAAACAGAAGTCATCGCCTCCAATTTAGATAATGATAATGTGCCTTCTTGTGCTGCATCAATCATACCAGCATCTTCGGATAACGGAATAAATGCACCAGATAAGCCACCCACTCGTTGTGATGCCATAACGCCGCCCTTTTTCACAGCGTCATTCAAAAGCATCAAAGCAGCAGTTGTCCCATGCGTGCCGACCTGTTCAAGGCCGATTTCTTCCAACACTTCAGCAACCGAGTCACCACGCGCAGGTGTTGGTGCCAAACTAAGGTCTACAATACCAAATTCAACACCGAGACGCTCTGCTGCTAGTGCACCAACCATTTGACCAACACGAGTAATTTTGAAAGCTGTCTTCTTAATTGTTTCAGAGACGATATGAATGGGTTGTTGCTTCACCTTTTCTAAAGTGCGTTTCACAACACCAGGACCAGAAACACCAACATTAATCACAACATCTGGCTCACTAACACCATGAAAAGCACCCGCCATAAATGGATTGTCTTCCACAGCGTTGGCAAAAACAACCAACTTAGCCGTTGCAGTATTCGATAAAGTTGATACTTCCGTTATTGTTTCACCCATTAATTTAATGGCATCTAAATTAATACCTGCTTTAGTTGAGCCAATATTAATGGACGACATGACTAAATCTGTTTCTGTCAAGGCTTTTGGAATAGAATGAATAAGTGCTAAATCACCATTATTAAAGCCCTTTTGAACTAGTGCCGAATAGCCACCAATAAAGTCAACACCAACTGCCTTAGCCGCATCATCAAGTGCATGCGCGTAGTACAACATATCTTCCGCAGATGTATTACCAGCAATTAATGCAATGGGTGTCACACTAATACGCTTATTAGTGATGGGTATGCCATATTCACGCTCAATCTGATCAGCAACTTGCACCAAATCTTTCGCGTAATGCGTTATCTTGTTATAAATCTTCTTGGCGGCCATTTTAGGATCTGAATCTATCGTATCCAATAATGAAATACCCATTGTAATCGTCCGAATATCGAGATGTTCTTCAGCTACCATATTAATGGTTTCTTTGATCTGACTTGTATCCATGTTTTCTCCAGAAATTGTGGTTTTAGTTTTTACTATTAGACTTGTTGCATTGCCTTAAAAATCTCTTCACGTTGTGTATGAATCTCTACACCAAGTTTCTCGCCTAAAGCATTAAGATCATCTTGCAGTAAGTTAAATTGCTTATCCAATTGTGTTAAATTCACTAACATACTCATCGTAAAGATATCATCCATAATTGTTTGTGAAACATCTAGAATATTAACTTGGTGTTGTGCTAAATTAGCTGCAACACCTGCAATAATACCAGGTTTATCTTGACCTACGACAGTAACAACCGCTTTATTCATAAGTTATTCTCCGTTAAAATTTTGTATACATTACAGTATACCTTAAAATGAAATGCAAAAAGACATGTTTTCACATGCCTTTACTTCTTAACCAAAAAATCCACGTTTTTTACTTTTAGTAGCTGATTGAAATTCTTCAAGCGCCTTTTTCTGCTCTTTATTTAATTTAGTTGGCACTTCAACCTTGACACGAATAAACTGATCACCATTACCGTTACCACGCAATCGAGGTGCTCCTTTACCACGCAAACGGAAATCCGTACCGGTTTGTGTACCTGAAGGTATTTTCAACTTAACATCGCCATGGACCGTTTTAACATTAATTTCGTCACCCAATGTTGCGCTGACAAAACTAATCGGTACCTCTAGATAGACGTCTGCACCATCTCTTTCAAAACCATCTTTCGAAGCATCTACCTGGAAAACAACGAACAAATCACCTTGTGGTCCACCATTGATACCTGCTTCACCCTGCCCAGCCAGACGCATTTGTTGACCAGTTTCAACACCTGCTGGCACCGTTACAGATACTTCATGTTGCTTTGTTTGTCCATTTTCTGTCCGAGAGTACTTAATGGTTGTTTTTTTACCAAAAATAGCTTCTTCAAACGTTAAGTGCATACGATATTGCAAATCTTGACCTTTTCGTGGTCGATTTGGATCAAAGCCACCGCCAAACATTTGACTAAAAATGTCACCCAAATCAGAAAAGTCACCAAAGCCACCTTGCTGGAATCCACCACCAAAACCACCTTGGCCAGCAGCTCCTGCCGGTCCAAATTGATCATATTGAGCACGTTTTTGCTCGTCACCTAATGTTTCATAGGCCTCTTGTATCTCTTTATACTTCTCTTCGGCTCCAGGCTCGTGATTTAAGTCAGGATGGTATTTTTTCGATAGCTTCCGATAAGCCTTTTTGATTTCATCTTGGCTAGCATCTTTGCCAATACCCAAGCGATCATAATATTCAGTGTTATTCACGTCCCCAACTCCTTTTTAATATGTACGTGCATCGCGTTATTTTACGCAATGCACTTATTAATTCTAAAAATTACTTTTTGTCATCTGGATTAACTTCTTCGAAGTCACCATCTACTGTATTGTCATCTTTTTTGTCAGCATCAGCATCATCAGATTGTGGTGCATTCTGTTGATATAGCTTCATAGCTAATTCGCCTGCTACCTTTGTTAATTCTTCTGACTTCGCCTTCAAATCTGTCAAATCAGCGTCTTCAGCAGTTGCAGCTTCCTTAGCCTTCTTCAAAGCATCCAAAGCTTCTTGTGTTGGCTTCTTTTCGTCATCACCCAACTTGTCACCAACTTCTTCCAAAGTCTTTTCTGTTTGGAAAATAAGTTGATCAGCTTTATTACGTGTATCAACAGCTTCCTTCTTCTTAGCATCCGCTTCTTCGTTTGCCTTAGCATCGTTCATCATCTTTTCAATTTCTTCATCTGACAAACCACCAGCTGCTTGAATTGTAATTTTTTGTTCTTTTTGTGTGCCTAAGTCTTTGGCTGATACATTAACAATACCATTACGGTCAATATCAAATGTCACTTCAATTTGTGGTACACCACGAGGTGCAGCAGGAATATCTGCTAATTGGAAACGTCCCAATGTCTTATTATCGGTAGCCATTGAACGCTCACCTTGTAGCACATGGATATCAACAGCCGGTTGATTATCAGCAGCTGTTGAGAACACTTGTGACTTAGATGTTGGAATTGTTGTGTTACGATCAATTAACTTAGTAAACACGCCACCCATTGTTTCAATACCTAATGATAATGGTGTCACATCAAGCAATACGACATCCTTAACGTCACCAGTAATGACACCACCTTGAACAGCAGCACCAAGCGCAACGGCTTCATCAGGGTTAATTGAATGATTTGGTTCTTTACCTGTTAACTTCTTAACAGATTCTTGAACAGCAGGAATACGTGTTGAACCACCATTCAAAATCACTTGATCAATATCGTTCATTGTCAAGCCAGCATCTTTCAAAGCGTTCTTAACAGGTTCTTCAGCACGCTTGATCAAATCTGCTGTTAGTTCATTAAACTTAGCACGTGTTAATGATGTTTGCAAGTGCAATGGCCCATTAGCACCAGAGGCAATAAATGGTAGATCGATTTGCGCTTCGTTAGCAGATGACAAAGTCTTCTTGGCAGACTCTGCAGCATCTTTCAAACGCTGTAATGCCAACTTATCATCCTTCAAGTCAATACCATTTTCTGACTTGAATTGGCTAGCCAAATAATCAATAACCTTATCATCGAAATCGTCACCACCAAGATGTGTGTCACCGTTTGTTGACAAAACTTCGAAAACGCCATCTCCTAATTCAAGAATTGAAACATCAAATGTTCCACCACCCAAATCATAAACTAAGATTTTTTCATCTTTGTCAATTTTGTCTAAACCATATGCCAAGGCTGCAGCAGTAGGTTCGTTAATAATACGTTCTACTTCTAACCCAGCAATCTTACCTGCATCCTTAGTTGCTTGACGTTGCGCGTCATTGAAGTACGCAGGAACTGTGATAACTGCCTTGTCAACTTTTTCGCCCAAGTAATCTTCAGCATATCCTTTGATATATTGCAAAATCATCGCTGAAATTTCTTGCGGTGTATAGTCTTTACCATTGGCATTAACCTTATAACCAGCTTCACCCATATGAGATTTGATTGAAATAATTGTGTCTGGGTTTGTGATTGCTTGACGCTTAGCTACATCACCAACTTGACTTTCGCCATTCTTAAATGAAACCACAGAAGGTGTTGTACGGCCACCATCTGGGTTTGTAATAATCTTTGGGCTACCACCTTCCAATACGGCAACAGCTGAATTGGTTGTTCCTAAATCAATACCAATAATTTTTGACATGTTGATACTTCCTTTTCTAAATAGTTTAATCAATTTTGCTTTTTAATGAGTGGTACGTTAATAACGTTGAATCTCAAGATACTTAATACTTACTGACTAACTGCAACCATTGCTGGTCTCAAAACTCGGTCGTGTAACATATAGCCCTTCTGCAGAACTTGTGCAATTTTATCTGACTCTAAGTCAGATTCAACACTTTGAATGGCTTGATGTTTTGTTGGATCAAACGATTCACCAACAGTACCAATCGCTTCAATACCACGATCCTTCAATGCTTGTTTCAAAGTATTTAGCGTAATTTCTACGCCTTTCTTAATTTGTTGTGCAACTTCATCTTCAGCGTTAACATCTAAAGCACGCTCCAGATTATCAACGGCAGGTAAAATAGCCGCTGCTAATTTTTGACCGTCGTATTTAAGTAATGCCTGTGTTTCACGTGCGTTCCGTTGCTGAATATTTTGTATCTCAGCTTGCAAACGTAATTCTTTATCTTCAAGATTTTTGTTTGCTTTTTCAAGTTCAGTTATCTTCTCTTGTAATGGATCTACTTCAGATGTTTCTTCAGATTCATTTTTAACTTCATCAACAGATGATGTTTCTTCAATGATTTCTTCGTCTTTTTGATTTTCTTTTTGAATGTCTTCTTGTTTTTGCGTCACAGCAAGTGACCTCCTATATATATTCAATCATTTTCTGACTAAGCGCTTCACCAAATGTATCCATCAATAAAATATTACGTGCATATGGCATACGAATAGGTCCCAAAAGGGCAATTAAGCCATGAGAATTATTTGGCATAGTATAACGTCTCGTCAATAAGGTAAATGGTGCTAATAATGGTTCGCCTATTTCTTGGCTAATTTTAATCGTTACATTATCTCCAGATGTATTTGCGATACGTCTAATTGATGATGGATCGCTTAAAAATTCCAAAAGACGCTTAATATCTTTAGAGTCAGCGTGTTCGCTAAAATCCAAGACATTTAATCGGCCACCAATATGGACATGATCAACTACTGAACGTGCCAGTACATCTCCAAATAACTGTAGAAAAGCAGCCGGTGTTTGAATTAATCGCGACAATTGTGTTGGTAATTCATCGGATTGCATTAATTTCAAGACATAGTGTACTGGTTGTCCAACAATTTGATTATTAATGTAATACACCATATCATCCAAAGACGATATCGATAGCTCACGCGGCAACTTAAATGTTTGGCTTGTTACCTTGCCATCATTCGTTACAAGAACAGCAATTAACTGATGTCCCTCTAATGGTACCAAACGAAAGCCAGAAACTTTCAAATCATGTCGCTGCGGTTTTAAGATGATTGCTGTGCTATCAGTCAAGGTTGATAAAGTACGTGCACATTCATCCAATAAATCATCCATTTCATGGAAATTGCCACGAAACGACTGAATCACAGCATTGACATCTTGCTCAGTCGCATAACGTCTCACCATTAAATGATCTAAGTAGTAGCGATACCCAATATGCGAAGGCATACGTCCAGAAGATGTATGCGCTTTTTTAATGAGACTTTCTGACTCTAGTACCGCCATTTCATTACGAATCGTTGCAGAGCTCACTTTCATATTGAGTTGACTTTGCAAGGTTTTCGATCCAACAGCATGTGCAGTTTGTGTGTATTCATAAATGATCGCATTTAATATTAATTTTTGTCGTTCTGTTAACATTCCACACACCTTTTTAGCACTCTTAAGTTCTAACTGCTAACAAATATTATGATACACTATTCTAGAAAAATTGCAACCCTTTTTAGCACTCTTTTATTAGAATGCTAAAAAAGATTAAGCCATCTCTTGCTTAATCTTTTTAAAGTATGTTCGTGTAACAATTTCATCTTGTTGAAGCTGTTGGATGAGTGTCTCAACATTATCAAACTTGACTTCACCACGCAAATAATGGTGCCAACGAACGCGAACAAATTCACCATATATTTCTTCATTAAAATCAAGAATGTTGATTTCAATTGTAATCGGTCGTTTTGCACCAAAAGTTACATTTCGGCCAATTGAAGCCATGCCATAACGCCAATATCCAGCGACTAAAATTTCAACCGCATAAATACCAATACCCGGCACTAACTGTTGAATTGTCGTTTCAATATTAGCTGTTGGAAAACCTAGCTCTCGCCCTCTTGCTTCACCATGAACAACCAATCCTGCTGTTTCATAAATACGGCCAAGCTGCTGATTCGCTTCATCTACATGTCCGTTGTTTAAAAGATGACGAATCTGTCGGGAACCAACTTTTTCTGTATCATGATCAACTTTATTAACAACAATCGTGTTAAACCTATTCTGAGCATAACTCGATAAATGTTGCATGTCCGCCTGGCTATTTTTAGGACCATATAAGTGATCAAAACCGGCTACAACAGTCACTGGATTCAAACGCATCAAAACATCATCGACAAAGGCTTGCGGCTTCACTCTAGCCAATTGTGAAGTAAAGTTCATCACATACATGTAATCAATGCCAATTTCTTGTAATAGTCTTAGCTTTTCCGACAATGGTGTCAAATATTGCATGGGTTGATCAAATTTTTGGAATACAACCGCCGGATGTGGCGCGTACGTCAGTATTGCACTGGGTATACCAAGTGCATCAGCTTCAGATTTGGCTTGTTGCAATACTGCTTGATGCCCCAAATGTATACCATCAAAAAATCCCATTGCCACAACTTGGGGCATGGGTTCAATGTCTTGTTTAATTGGATAATGTAAATTAATTAGTTCTGTCATCATTACTCGTTTGAAAATACATATCGTGAACGCCACAACAATTTATCATGATCAAATACATAAACCGCCTTTAACTCACTGTTAAAATACAACATCTTCGGTTCTTCATTAGCAGGCCAATCATCAATCGAAATTTTTTGGCCATTTTTTACTTTGAACCATTCATCCTGAGATAGATTATGTTGTGACCATGTAAGCACGTCTGAAATTGGGACGACTAATTGGCGTAATTCAGTATCAGATGTTGCAATAATGTCCGCCAAATCGTGTGATTGGTCAATACCAAAACCGCTACCGCTCACTCTTTTTAAATATGACATTGTAGCTGGTATTTGTAAGACATTGCCAGTATCTACAGCCAGCGTTCGAATATACGTTCCCTTGGAAACCTGCGCTACAAAGCTGAATTTCTGAACATCATCCTCAAGTGTCGTCGCCGACGTACGATGATAATCATATATCGTCGCATCACGTTGCGGGCGTTCAACACGCTCACCTGAACGTGCATACTCGTAAAGCCTTCTACCAGCCACCTTTACCGCGGAATACATAGGTGGCACTTGAATAATATTACCATTTAAGCTTGCCATAGCGTCATCAATTTGCTGCTCAGTAAACGGTTGTGTAATGCGTACTTTTTCGACAATATCACCGTCTAAATCTTCTGTTTCCGTAGAAAACCCTAAAGATATTTCGCCAATATATGTTTTAGGTCGAGTTTGCAATTCATCAATAAGTTTTGTTGCCTTACCTAATGCAATGACTAAAACACCTTCTACACTAGGATCTAAAGTCCCAGCATGTCCCACCTTTTTTTGGCTAAACTTCTTTCTGATTTTAGCAACAACGTCAAAAGATGTCATACCTTTTGGTTTGTTAACTACCAGTATGCCATCAGTCGTCTGTTGCGGCTTCATAATCACTATCTCCGTTGATTTTCCAGATATTCTGTCCAGCATATACCGATCCGTACGTCATGCTCGGAACATTATTATTTGTCCAGATAACATATATGTCAATACCCTTTGGATAAGCAGCTAACATATTTTGATTTAAAGTACCTATTGTATCTCCAGCATGAAGTTGTTGTCCTGCTAGATATCGTGCCAAATGCGCAATACCAATATTTTCACCGCCAAACGTCAAAATCACTTCCTTATCATCGGCAGTTTTAATATTCAATTGTTCACTAGAGGAATTTGTAACAATTCCTGATACAGGCGCAATGATATTACCGCCAATTGGCCAAATCATAACACCATCACCCATCATTTTATTGCGAAATAGCTCTAAATTACTATTTATCAGTGGTTGCATTTGGCCTGTAGCCGGAGCAACTAATGCGATGTCGTGCGCGGTTTTTGCCATACGCAAAGGTTGCATATCACTGTGGTGCCGACTAATTGTCACTAATTTTGATTTTCGCAAACGCCTAAGCTTACGCCACCAATCCATGTTTATCTCTCCCGTAATTTATCAACATATTTTTTCAATCGTGCCATACCTTCTTTAAGGACATCATCCGAGGCAGCATAAGAAATACGAATGTAGGCTTTGGCGCTATCACTAAAACCAGAACCAGGAATCACTGCTACCTTACCTTCATTGGCTAATTTCAAGGCAAACGCATCACCATCTTCGCCTAGATCAGCTGGTAACTTAGCAAATACATAGAAGGCACCCTCTGGATTAACAACATCAAAATCTAATGCTTCAAGCTGTGCCACAATAAAATCACGTCGATGTTGGTAGATATCGCGCATTGCTAACGGCGTGTCTTGAACATCACGTAATGCAACGAGCGCAGCATCTTGAATTACCGTTGGCACAGCAAAAACTAAAGCACCGTGTACTTTTTGCATTTGTTGGATGACATCAGCTTGCGCCAGAATAAACCCAATACGGTAACCAGTCATCGCATGCGACTTAGAGAGACCATTAATATAGATCGTCTGTTCCGGTAATAATTCTGCTAATGACACATGCTCTTGGTTATAGGTTAGCACTGAATAAATTTCATCAGAAATAACCCATAGGTTTTCTTGCTTGAACACTGTTATTAACGCTTCTAACTCTTCACGAGAATATGTAACGCCGGTTGGATTAGTGGGATAGTTCATCAAAATAGCACGTACTGGGACTGTTGCATTTTTGACAGCTTCAATAATCATTTGCGGTGTTAATTTGAAATTGTTTGTGGCAGTATCAATGGTGATTCGTTCACCACGTGCTAACTTAATAGAAGAAAAATACGGACCATATGCAGGTTCCGGAATTAAAATACCATCTCCGGCATTGAGCAATGTATTAAACACCACGTTAATCGCTTCACTTACACCAGAAGTGACAATAACATTACGTTCATCTGTATAATTTAAATGATAAGTGTTATTAAAATAAGTAACGGCAGCTTCCCTTAAAACACGCTCTCCTTGACTTTCGGAATAATGCGAACGGTTCTGTTCTACTGCATTAATTGCAGCTTTCTTAATGCGTTCATCAACATCAAACCCAGGCTCTCCTAAGGTTAAGCGAACCAAATCAGGAATATCACGTACTTTTTCTTGAAAACCTAATAATTTATCAGGTGCCATGGCAGTAATATTAGAGTTAAGTAATGGCGTAAATTCTGTCATAGTTCCATCCTTTAATTTAATGACTTGTTACTATTCTAACACAAAAGCGATAATCTCTTGATTATCGCTTTTGAATTAATTTTCTTTATGCAATTTCTTAATCAGTTCTTCAATATGATTACCATATTGCACAGATGTATCACGAACAAATTTAAGTTCGGGGATTTTGTATACAGTCAAACGGCTACCTAATTCTTTACGAATTAAACCAGTTGCAGCCTCTAAACCATCTTGTGCCTTCTTAGCATCACTTGCTAAATCAGACAAAATAGAATAGTAAATTGTTGCACCTTGCAAATCACCCGTAACATCAACACTTGTAATCGTAACATCCTGAACACGTGGATCACGCACTCTTTTGAGCAGTAAATCCGTTACATCACGCTGAATTTCCTGACTCAAACGTCCTGCACGTTGTGGATTAGCCATCTTTGTACCTCCCAAACTTTATGATGATAACGCCTCAAAAAATTACTTAGGCTTTACTTCCTGCATAATATAAGCTTCGATTGTGTCGCCAACCTTAACATCATCATACTTTGCAATTGTGAATCCGAATTCGAAGCCAAACTTCACTTCCTTAACTGAATCTTTACCACGTTGCAATGAACCAAGTTCACCATCGTAAACAACAACATTGTTACGTAACAATCTCACTTTGGCATCATTTGTAATTTTACCTTCAGTGACAATAGAACCTGCAATTGTTCCAACCTTAGAGAACTTGAACAACTCACGAATTTCGGCTTGACCAATAACCTTCTCTTCATATACAGGTTCAAGTTGACCCTTCATTGCTGCTTCAACATCATCAATCGCATTATAGATAACATTGTATAGACGAATATCAACTGCTTCGTTATCAGCTTGTGATTTTGCCAATGGCGTAGGACGCACATTAAATCCAATAATGATAGCACCTGAAGCTTCAGCTAATGTAACATCGGATTCGTTAATTGCACCAGCAGCAGTGTGAATAATATCAACACGAACACCGTCAACTTCAATCTTCTTCAATGAGCCCGTCAAAGCCTCAACAGATCCTTGCACATCGGCCTTAACAATAACAGGAACCGTCTTCATCGCATTTTCAGCCATCTTATTAAACAATGTATCCAATGTTACAACAGAACCAGAATGACGTTCTTCTTCTTGCGCACGTTTTGCACGTTCTTCACCGGCTGCACGTGCCGTCTTTTCATCTTCCATTACAATGAAACGATCGCCAGCTTGTGGCACATCATTCAAACCAGTAATCTGAACAGGTGTTGCAGGTGTTGCCTCAGCAACATCTTGACCACGTTCATTTGTCATTGTACGAACACGACCATAAGTATTACCAACAACAATTGGATCTCCAACACGCATCGTACCTTGTTGAACCAATACTGTAGCCACTGGGCCACGTCCTTTATCAAGACGAGCTTCAACCACAGAACCACGCGCACGTGTGTGTGGATCAGCCTTAAGCTCCAAAACATCTGCTTGAAGTAAGACCATTTCCAAAAGTGCATCAACGTTTTGACCAAACTTAGCAGAGATCTTAACGAATATCGTATCACCACCATATTCTTCTGGTACAAGATCATAGGCCATTAATTGGTTCATCACATCATCAGGGTTCGCACCGGGCTTATCGATCTTGTTAACAGCAACGATAATTGGTGTCCCAGCTGCCTTAGCATGATTAATCGCTTCAATTGTTTGAGGCATCACACCATCATCAGCGGCAACAACCAAAATTGTAATATCAGTAATATTTGCACCACGTGCACGCATTTCAGTAAAGGCCGCGTGTCCTGGTGTGTCTAAGAATGTAATTAAGCGATCATTCAAACGCGCCTGATAAGCACCAATATGCTGTGTGATACCACCTGCTTCACCTTCAGTAACATGCGATTGACGTAAGTAATCCAACAATGTTGTTTTACCGTGATCAACGTGTCCCATAATTGTTACAACTGGTGGACGAGGTACCATCTTTGATTCATCTAAATGCGTATCTTCAAAGAATTTATCAATATCAGCAACGTCTTCTTGAATCTTTTCTTTAGATTCAATACCATAATCAGCAGCCAAAATTTCAATCGTATCCTGATCTAAGCTCTGGTTTTGGTTCGTTACAATACCTAATAAGAATAATTTCTTGATAATTTCTGCTGTATCACGATGAAGCAACTTAGATAGGTCCTGAACGTTCATACCAACGCGGTATTCAAGAACCTGTGGCAATGGTTGCTCTTTACGTTCTGTAACTGGGGCTGTTGAACGGCGCTTAGCAGCAATACGGCGTGATTTTTTAGAACCACGTGGACGGTCGTTACGACGTGGTGTTTGCTGGCCTGTACCTGTCGTATTACGCTTACGCGAGTTATTACGTGCTGAGTTATTGCCAGATGACAACGCACCACCAAAACGACCCGCACCATTGGCAGTAGTACCTTCAGGTTTAGCTGTTGTAGCTGGTTTTGTAGCAGCTGTAGGCGTTGCTGGCTTCTTCTTTGGTGCTGGCTTTTGTGCCGCACGCTTCTTTTCATTTTCTTCACGATACTGCTTAAGGCTGTTATCAGGCTTTGCAGAGTAATCGATTTGACCCTCACGTGGCTTCGTTGACCATGAACGCTTCTCGCGAACTGCCGGACGCCCCTGAGCGGGAGCTACACGTGATCCTGGACGAGCATTGTTGTTATTGCGTTGCTGTCCTCCTTGACCTTGTTGACGCGTAGCGCCACCACGTGTTTGTGATTTTGACGATGCATTTGCACCATTATTTGGACGACTAGTATTTGGACGTCCTTGACTATTGTTACTATTATTTGGGCGACCAGAACGCGCTGGGCGTGCTTGATTATTAACAGGCTTCGAACCATCTGCTAACTTTGCCGCATGGCGACGTTGTGAAGCAGGTAATTCCTTTCTTTCTGGAACTGCTTGCTTTCTTACGGGACGATTTGAGCTAGTAAGTTTATTTTTATCTTCTGCCATTTAGTTCCGCTCCTTTTCTAAAATTAATGCTTTTATTTTCCGACTAAATCCACGATCTGCTATTGCAAAGACAGAACGATTAACTCCAATTGCGTGAACCAACTGTTCGCGAGAGAAATTTTGAATTAGCGTCACACCATAAGTATTTGATTTATCAGCTAATTTTTTTCCCTGGCTTTTACCGCCATCACTTGGGAAAAAAGCGACGCCGACTTTTTGCAACTTGATTGCACTTAGTGTTGGTTCTGTACCCAATACTAATTTATTAGCACGCATTGCCAATCCTAAAAGATTCAATATTTTCTGATCATTATTCTGAATCATTAGCAAAAAGTTCCCGACGTGCTTGTTGGTGATCAACATAAGCAATAAGTTCATCGTAGAATTCATCGCTCACTTTCATACTAAATGCCTTATCAAGTACCTTTTTACTTTTCGCCATTTTAGCATTGTCAACATTCAGACTAATATAAGCGCCTCTACCATTCGCTTTACTCGTTGGATCTAAGCTAATTTCACCATCTTTATTTTTAACTACTCTAACAAGATCTTTTTTAGGAAACATTTCACTTGTTACAACATCTTTACGCATTGGAATTTTACGAGGTTTCATATATAGTCCTCCTTATTACATATCCATATCAGAATTTTGGTTCTTTTCTTCTGGTTGACTGGTATCTTCACGCTCGGCTACTTTTGCTAGAAAATCTGCGGCTTCGCTTTCAGATTTAATATCAATTTTAAATCCTGTTAACCGTGCGGCTAAACGTGCATTCTGCCCCTTTTTACCAATTGCCAAAGATAATTGATTATCAGGAACGATAACTGTCACCGCATGATTATTTTCAGGATCAAAGATGACATCAACAACTTCAGATGGATTCAAAGCATTAGCAATATATTGTGCTTCGTCTTCAACCCATTCAACGATGTCCATATTTTCGCCACCAAGCTCATTGACCACCGCCTGTACACGCGTACCGCGTTGTCCCACTAAGGCACCGACTGGATCTAAATCAGAATCATGTGTATAAACCGCAATCTTAGAACGGTCTCCTGCTTCACGTGCAATACTCATAATCTCAACAGTACCATCATAAACTTCAGGGACTTCTTGTTCAAATAAGCGTTTTACCAAATCTTCGGCTGCTCTTGATACAAAAATCTGAGGTCCCTTAGGACTATTCTCAACTTTTGAAACCAAGACCTTAATACGATCATGCATCCGATAATGTTCATTTGGCATTTGATCGTTTTGTGCCATAACAGCTTCTTGATTACCAGGTAACATAACATACAAGAAACGCGCATCTTGTCGTTCAACTTCTCCAGTAATGATTTCGTCTTGATATTCGGAGAACTTCTTATAAATCGCTTCTCGACCTGCTTCACGAAGCTTTTGCATAATAACTTGCTTAGCTGTTTGAGCTGCGATTCTACCAAAATTCTTTGGTGTCACATCAAAGCGAATTTCATCACCAGCTTCATAAGCACGGTTAATGGCCAATGCCTCAGATAATGGGATTTCAATCACTTCATCTTCGAAATCTTCATCAAGCACGACTGTCTTGATTTGCTTAATGGTAATACTACCATTACGATCATTGAATGTGACATCGACATTACTTTGTGTGGCGTTAAACTGTTTCTTATAAGCTGCTGCTAAAGCTAGCTCTAAGGCATCCACAACGATTTGACGATCAATGCCACGTTCGTTTTCTAATGCATCTAGTGCATCAACTAATTCTTTACTCATTAGATTAACCTCATCAATTAAAATTGTACATCTAACGATGCTTTTGCAATTTCAGAAAATGCAAGCGTTAATGTCTCATCGTCAGTTATCAAAACGATAGCATCATCATTAATCTCACTGATCTTGCCTTGCCATTTTTTACGTCCATTTTTTGCGACAAAAAGGGAAACCAAAATATTTTCATCTGCTTCTTGAGCCCATTGATAATGCCATAATGCTTTTAACGGGCGATCTGCACCAGGTGAACTAATATCCAACATATAGGTTCCTGGAATAGGATCCGGTTCACTATTGTCTAGAAGTTCATTAATTTCTTCTGTTAATTTTGTTAGATCATTCATGGTAATAAATTCATGATCAGCTTTATCAATCAAAATTCTAAGGACGCGTTGTCCACCTTCGTTACCGAAAGTCAAATCCCATAGTATATCACCATGCTCATCGATTACCGGTTTAACTAGTTGAGCTACTGTTTGTTCGACTTTACTTGCCATATTTCACTCCTTTCATTAATTCAACGCCATATTTTCATAAAAAATGAGCCGGTCCCCCATGGACCCGCCCATTCACATAATATGCAAATTAACTATAATAATTATAACTAATTTCAATATATTATGCAACTTTATGCTGTTTTACTATCCAAATAGCGTAGCAATAACGCTGCTGAGCGACGGCCTGCTTCAACAACGAACTCATCAAATGTCACATCAGAGTGCCCATCAGCTAAGTCAGAAACACTACGTAACACGATAAACGGCGTACCAAAGCGTGTTGCAACCTGTGCAACTGCAGCCGACTCCATTTCAGCTAATAGTGCCGTTGGGAACGCTGCCTTAATTTTGTCCTTTTGACTTTGTTGAATAAATTGGTCACCAGATACAATCAGACCAGTACGGGTTGTCGTCAACGCTGTAAACTCTGTCACAACCTGTGCATCTGATTCAAAATACAATGGCTGTGCAGGTAACTGACCGTATTCATAGCCAAATGCCGTCACATCAACATCATGATAAGCTAAATGTGTCCCGATTACCTCATCCCCAATCACCAGGTTTTCATCTAGAGCGCCGGCTGATCCTGTATTCACTAATAAATCGGGTGCATAATTATTGAGAAGCATGGCAGTAGCAGCACCAGCAGCTACCTTTCCAATACCCGATTCAGTCAAAACAACATCATGATTTTTATATGTTCCTTCAATGATTTCTGAACCGCCATACTGCCTAACAGTAATATTTTCTAGAGCCGCAACTAAAGACCCTTTTTCTTCAGCCATAGGCGTAATAATACCAATTTTCATAATTAATACGTCTAGCATTATATTGCTAGACGATCCTTTCCATATTCATTAATTGATAAAAAAGAAGTAAAGATACGATAAAACAATCAAGATAATTAAAAACATAATCAGTACATTGTATCGATGCTTTAATCTTGTTTCTTTACCTTTAGTTGTTAATTTACCATCACTCCCCAACTCATAACGCCCTTTACGCGTCAAGCGCATTTCTTCCCGCGTTTCTGGCGTTACAGTTGTTACTTTTGTGGGATGACTTTTAGCATATTCTCGCTCAACAGCAACACGTTGTTTTTCACGTTGCCTTTTGCTCAGACGGTCACTATGCCGTGCGCTACGACTCATTTCTTCATCTGTCATTTAATTGCCTCTAATAAATGCCCAATACAAAAATGCAGTAATCGTTTTTTGATCATTGAGTTCACCGCGTTGAAACATAGCAAGCATCTCATCATAACTGACAGTTACCAAATCCATTGTTTCACCAACATCACGCGGTAATTGTTCATCTTCTGGGACAGGTTGCAAATCATGTGCCGTATACAAATGCATATAAGCATCTGAAAAGCCAACCGTTTCATAAAATCCCATCACTTGATGGATATCATCAGTATGCATTCTCAATTCTTCATTAAGTTCGCGTCTCACAGCATGGATTGGATCATTAATATCACGTTGGTCAAGCTTTCCAGCAGGTATTTCTAAAATAAAATCACCAATTGTTGCTCGCCATTGTCGCTCTAGAATAATATGATCACTATCTTGAAACGCTAAAACCGCGATTGCTGGAACATGCCGGACAATATCTCTCTTAGCCGTTTGGCCACTGGCCAATTGAACTGCTTGTGTTTCAATATCAAAGATTGGCCCCTCATATAATACTTTAGCATCAATCAGTGTTTCTTTTTCAGCCATTAATATGAGGCTCCTTGTGAATCAACAGGTCTCACTTGAGCTGCTTGAAGGCCCTTGTAGCCTTGAACCAAAACATAGGTGACTGCTTCACCTTGATGCAGTGATTTAAATCCCGGCATATCAATGCCATTAAAATGTACAAATATATCATCGCCACCCTCATCAGGTGTGATATAACCATAACCACGATCTTGTTGCCAAATTTTTACTTTTCCTATTTTCATATTTTAATTGTATCAAAAAAACGCCACAATAGGCGTTTTCATTTTATTTACATAAATGCCAGAACCACAAAATTAACCAAAAAGAAAGCAGATACAATCAATAAAACAGGTGACACTTCTTTAAACTTTCCTAAGGTAAACTTCACAATAATAAAGAAAATAAATCCAGCTGCAATACCATACGAAATAGAGTAACTAAATGCCATAAATACGGATGTAAAGAATGCTGGCAAAGCGACTTCCAACGATTCCCAAGAAATTTTCTTGAACTCACCCATCATCATAATCCCAACTAGAATAAGTAATGGTGAAGTGGCTGCTGTTGGTACAACACCAACAAAAGGTGCAAATAAAATCATTAAGGCAAACCCAATAGCAGTCACAATATTTGCCAATCCTGTTCTTGCTCCAGCCGCAACACCAGACGCTGATTCAATAAACGTCGTCGTATTTGATGTGCCAACAATACCGGCAAAGGCTGTCGTAAATGTATCAACCAATAGTGCACGATCCATCTTAGAATTAAAACCAGTACTTGAATCAAATGCCTTTTGATCTTGCTTTGAAAAAATCCCTGTCTGATTACCAATACCAATCAAAGTACCAATTGCATCAAATAATCCTGTCAATCCCATAGCAAAAATGGTCACTAATGCTAACGACGCATGATGCCAACTATCGAATAAGCTACCCATTCCTTGTGCACCCAGTGATTGGCCAAAAACCTGCCCCAACTCACTAAATGCGTGACCAACAGAGGTACCTGCCCCAATATGCGTATTCGTAACGCCCATTGGAATACCGATTAGCGTTGTCACAATCAATGATATTAGGAAAGCACCTGGTACCCGACGCATAACTAATACAACCAAAATAATAAATCCAATAAGTGCTAACAGCGCACTTGGATGATTAAATTTTGTTAATTCTGGTGTTACGCCGCCATTTGCTAAAATACTATTAAGTGTCCCATGCGCTTCACCAGTAAAAGGCTTACCGTTCAATGTCACAATATTACCTGGATCAACAATAAAATTGATAAAACCTGCATTTTTTAAACCAATGTAGGTTACAAATAATCCAATACCACCGCCAATAGCGGCTTTTAACTCAGATGGAATCCCTTTAACAATCGCACGACGACCATGTGTTAAAGTAATGACAATATCGACAACACCCACCAAAAAGACAATGGCTAAAGCTTGCTGCCAGGTAAAACCAAAGCCAAATACAATGGTGTAGGTAAAGTAGGCTTGCATACCAATACCTGGTGCTAAAGCAAAAGGCACATTGGCAAAGAAGCCCATAAACAATGTACCAAAAACCGCAACCAGAATAGCAGCTAAAAATACCGCTTGTGTTGGCACGCCAGCCTGGCCCAAAATTTGAGGGTTTAAAAAGAAGATATAAGCCATGGATACAAATGTCGTAATACCGGCAATAATTTCACGCCGAATGGTGGTCTTATTTTCCTTTAATTGAAATAATTTTTCCATTATTTTCTCCTATACAATGCAATACTGTAACGTATTAGCTTATTGATATCTCAATACTATGGCAAATAAAAAATCGACGCACAAATGGCTATCGATCAAATAAAAACATTTATGATAGTTCCAGCATGGGTGCTGGCTAGAAACAATCGACCATTATTCGATACTATATCAGCTAAATTTTACATAGAATAGTCTAGCATTGATAGTCTTAGATAACAAGATACCGTATCCATTCAGATTAACGATGTATGACAATACGTTGATATGCTTTAGTTGTTAACGCATAAATAATCAAGTATCCGACCACTAATAATATAATCGTGACACCACTAACGGTTAGTAATAACGATAAATTATACATTGAGAATAGTGACAAAACACTTTTAAGCGCAGGCAGTGCAAACCCCAGATGAATTGTAGCACCCAATATTGGTAGCATAAAGACCAATAGCACTTGGCTATGGATGACCTGCTTTGTTTCATCTGAACTCAAGCCCACTTGTTGTAATGTCTTAAAACGCCAGCGATCAGCATAGCCTTCAGAAATCTGCTTATAGTAAATCATCAACGCTGTTGCAATTGCCATTGTCATACTGACTAATACACCAACAAAAATTAAACCACCAAATATGGCATGAAAAGTATAGCTTAAAATTGGACTTGCTGTATAACTAGCGTTATCCAACTTAAGTTGCGTTTGTAATTGTTGAGCGAACTGATAACGTTGCTTTTGGGTACCACCATACAGATTAAAGCCATTAACGCGCAACCATTTTTGTGGATTAATCGTTTGTGCTACTTGCTGATTCGCTGTAATAATGAAAATTGGCTTAAAGATGCTATGACCGTAGTTAGCTGCTAATTTGAAGTGAGCAATTGTTTGGCTATGGTAAGTATGCCCATTAATTTTAAGTGTCTGCTGATGAAAATCATCAGCTTGTGTATAAACCAATACCTCATCATCTTTTAGTTTAAGCTTCGTCCCTTGTATTTGATTATAATCTGCTAGCGTCATTGTCGAAAGCTGTGACACACCTTTCGATATATTGGTATGACTGATATACTGATTACCACTAAAATCACCAATTATCGGCGTCGTCATACTTGCCTGATAGATGTTACCAATTTTAATATCATGTTGACGCCCTAAATGTACAATTTGTTGCTCATGTTGCAACAGTGTATCTGATTGAGATAGTGTCATAATATCTAACGGATTCCACTGCTTAATCAATTGACCTTCACCAACAAATAAACTAACAGAGGCAACCATCGTCACTAAGATAGAAGCGCATAGTAAGCAAATAGAAGCTAGACTAGCCCCATTTTGCTTCATACGAAATAACATCCCCGATACGGCAATAAAATGATTGGGGCGGTAATAAAAATGAGGTCGACTTTTAAGATATTTGAGCAATGTAATACTACCCATAATAAACAGAATATAGGTCCCCACCGTCACTAAAACCACCGCAAGCATAAACTGCAATATGGCACTCAAATTTGGTTTAGTCATAACAGATATGGCATAACCAGTACCCAATAAGGCTAATCCAAACCAACTCATCAGCCAACGATTCTTGGGTGCTTTCTCAGTAGCCTGTGATTGTCGCATTAACTGAATCGGCTTAACTTGATACAATTGATAAATATTATAAATAATCAGGCAACAAAATATCACACTAAAAAGAATACAACAACTCACGATAGCACGTACTGGTAACTGTTCCACTAAGGTATTGGATCCAAGTAAGTGCTTTAATAAAAGAAAAGATAATCTAAAAAATGTTGTCCCAGCAATAATACCCATAACTATTGTTAAGAGCCACAGTATCATCTGTTCAATGATTACAATGAACCGTAAATCATGCAGTCGTAAGCCCAACATACTATAAATCGATAAATCTTGATTTCGCTGCTTATTCAAAAAATTATTGGCATATAACATAAAAATAGCAGATAAGATAATTGTAAATACCGTGCCAATAGTGGTCACTGACCGAATAGCTTCACCCATCTCTATCGTTTTTAAACCTGTGTTATTTAGAACAGCGAAAAATGTAAAATTAACTGCCATTAATACAGTACTAGCTAGTAAAAAAGGCCCAAACTGTTGGCGATGATGTATGATACCATGCCAAGCTAATCGAATATGAATCATGATTGCATCATCTCCTCATCGTCATTACTCAGCGCTTCTAAACTGGCATTAATTTTACTCATATATGCAGTTCTTGATTGATCACCACGATATATTTCATGAAAAATTTTACCGTCTTTAATAAATAATGTGCGTTTAGCATGACTCGCTGCCTTTGCACTATGCGTGACCATTAGTATAGTTTGTCCTTGTTGATTGACAGATTCAAATATTGTTAATAAACGCTCAGTGTTGTGTGAATCGAGCGCACCAGTTGGCTCATCAGCCAATAGTAAATCTGGTTGTGTAATCAGCGCCCTAGCCGCAGCAATACGTTGCTTTTGACCACCGGATATTTCATAAGGAAAACGTTTTAAAATGCCCTCAATTTCTAGTTGCTTAGCCAAGGTAGCTAGGCGCATTTTCATATCAGGAACTGATTTTTTATCTAAGACAAGTGGCAATAAAATATTTTCTTCATTATTAAAGGTATCTAATAAATTAAAATTTTGAAAAACAAAGCCCAGATGTTCGCGACGAAATTGTGCTGCATGCTTCTCACTCAGTTGCTTTAAATTCTGATTGTTAAGTATAATTTCGCCACCTGTTGCGTTATCTAAAGTCGCAATAATATTCAGCAATGTTGTTTTGCCGGCCCCTGATTCTCCCATAATAGCGACGTATTCGCCTTCATCCACATTAAAGGAAACATCTCGTAAAGCTAAAAAGCCATTCTGTTGCGATATATCGTACTGCTTTTGTATATGCTGTAAGCTTAAAATTGTCATATTCATTCATCCCCTTCAATTCATAACTTAACTATAAAAGGTTTCCTCACACTTCACTAGTTACAGAAATGCTAGAAACCTTACAGTTTGTTATATTCAACGTATATGTTGCGTACTAAATTGGATTGCCGCTATTGTTCCTTCATGTTCTATTGATGTAATAGAAATGTTCTGCTGTAAATACCCGCTAACTTTACGCGCCATATATAAACCCATCCCCGTTGCCTTTTTATATTGACGACCATTATGACCGGTAAATCCCGATTCAAATATTCGTGGTAAATCAGCTGCCGCAATCCCCACACCAGTATCGATCACTTTAAGCGTCTTAACTTGCCAACTTATTGTTATTTCACTATCATTTTTAGAATATTTAATTGCATTAAAGATGATTTGGTCCAAAACGAATGTTAACCACTTTTCATCCGTCAAAATTTGAACTGAAGCTATTTTAACGTTTACCGATATATTTTTGGCAATAAAAAATGTCGCATAACGTTGCACGACGTCATTAACAATACGTTTCAAATCGAACCATCCAAACTCAAGGTCATGATTAAAGTCAGATAGGCGCTCATAATTTAATAACAATTCTAATTGTCGTTCAATGAGTAGGACTTGTTGTCGAACCGCATGATTTGATAACAACATTTGTGAATCGGCTTGTATTTTTAAAGCTGTTAATGGCGTTTTTATGGCATGACTCCACGTCATTAAGTAATCTTGATGTTCTCGAATACTTTGATACGCATCGTTTTTTGTCGTATCACTTTTATCTTTAAACTGATGTATAACATCAATATAACTGTTTTCTACCATATTATTGGCATGATAAATATCTGGAGATACACCAGATAAATAAGATTGACATTGCTTAATTTGTTGATGCTCCTGATAAACACGGTATAAGACTAGCACTATAACTGGTAACCATGTCAAACGTGTTAAGTCCCAGCACAATTGCATGGGTAGTGCGTACAATGCGCACAATAATGCAATCAACAATAATAAGGCAATATAAAAAATAATAAATAACCGTTGATCCCAAAATAAACGCGCAATGTATAAATATTTTTGTTTAAATGTCATTTACTAAACGATAGCCCTTCCCACGTTCTGTGACGATATTTTCTCTTAATCCAAGCTGAGCTAATTTATCACGCAAGCGACTCATATTGACCATCAAAATATTTTGATCTATAAACGCGCCATTTTGCCAAATTAATTCTAATAGTTGCTGTTTTGAAACAGTTTGTGGCATATTAATAATCAACAATTTTAATATCATACTTTCCGTGGCTGTTAACTTTACCTGCTGGGACGCATTACCCAATATATTTGTCATTGCATTAAGTTGATAGTCCCCAAATTGAATACCTTGCGGTATCGTTGAATAATCAACTGTTCGCCGTAGCAAAGCCTGCATCTTAGCTAACAGAACATTCATGCTAAAGGGTTTCACAATGTAGTCATCAGCGCCAGTCTTGATAGCAATGACTAAATTAGGATCCATAGCAGAAGCTGAAATAAAAATAATTGGCACTTTGGATTTTGTACGAATACACTCTGTCCAATAAAAGCCATCATAAGTAGGTAAATTAATGTCCATCAAAATAAGCGCTGGTGTTGCCTGCCAACATTCTTGAGCAACATGTTGCCAATCTTGCACTTGGATAATATCGTACTGCCATTTGCTAAGTCCCTGACTCAATGCCAATAGCAAATCTTTATCATCTTCTACAATCATAATTTTGATCATCATCGACTCCTTAGTTATTTAATCAAATGTTTCTCAATCAGTTTGTTTGTATCATGATCTATTTCTGTTTAAAATGAAAAGTATATTGTTACAAATTAAATTGAATTGAGGATTTTTTATGTCAGATATGATAGTCATCACATCAGAACATATTGCTGGCTATAAGATAACTGAAACACTGGGTAACGTTTTCGGGCAAACTACCCGTTCGCGTAATATTATTTCGGATATTGGCCAAGGGTTAAAATCAATTGTTGGTGGTGAAATAAAGGGTTATACTCGTCTACAATATGATGCGCGACAAGAAGCCGTTAATCGTATGCGTGATACTGCAGAACAATTGGGTGCCGACGCTATTGTCATGTTTCGTTTTGATACAACATCAGGACAATTGGGAGAATCTGTTGCAGCGTATGGTACAGCTGTTAAGATAGAAAAATTATAAACTGGAGGATACATGAGATTATGGCACCAAAAGCTGATTGCTCGTCTACCGCGTCAGCAGTTACTCGGTCAGCATCGTGAATGTTGCGCATTGCGCGGCAAAGGTTGGCAACGCCCGCACCAAACGGTTAACTATGTATTTAACTACTCCCCATATAAATTATTTCAGTATCATTATCTCGTTATGGCAGAAATGATTAAACGCGGTTATCATCCAGATATGAAATGGTTTGACCCATGTTATCGCGGTCAATATATGACAGCCTATCCAGTATTAGCTCAAGTTGATATTACAGCACCTATTTATCCTGAACATAATACACAATATTACCATGCTTGTCTTGATAATCTTAAACGTAAAAACATTATCATTTAAATGATGTCAAATATCAACAAAAAAGCAAGCTCAATATGCTTGCTTTTTTGTTATTTATTTCTAATAATACAGCTATAATTAAAATTCTGTATTAATAAAGAAAGCCATAAATTGTTCGGCTGGAACCTTAACAAATGAATCATCATCTAGTGTCACGATATAAACATCATTAGAAGCAGCTTCCGTGTTTGTGATATCTAACTGACCGTTTGCTTGGATACCACCCATAAAACTGATATTAATAATTTTTGATGTAATACCATTAAATGCTTCAGGTAATACACCGCCAACTTCAAAAGTGTAATTAGACTGAAACTTCTCATTATTATTCACACTAATCAACTTTTTTATCACACTGCCACGCATTCCATACCTCTTTCAATTTTTATTTCTTTTATTATACAGCTAACCGTTATGTAATGCTAATTTTAGCGACTTTATCATTGCCATTATATTTATCATCAAGAATTAGTCGTCTATCCGACAAGATATAGCAATTAATGTTAAGATAAAGGTGAAACGTTGTTACCATTGCGTTAACTTAAAAGGAGTTGATTATTATGGATATTGCTACAACAAATAAAATATTATCGTTCGTACGCCCAGTCAATGTTATTGTTTCAGAGACAGAACCTGAAGGTCTTTCTCATCTTGCTTATGTTGATAAGTATCAGTTTACTGATGAAAATTTTGATACAAATAGCGAGTCTTTCCGAAATATTCCATTTAATTATACTGGCGAAGGCGTTGCTCCAGAGGAAGTCATTATATGTAAAGTAGATTCACCATTAGATACACTACTCAAGACATTGGCACTTGTTGATATCACAGATATTTATCAGCCCGCTCACCTTTCCGTTGACGGACTACGCGTTTATCGTAATCCAGATGCCTCATCATTGGGATTCAGTTTCAAAGATTTTTAAATAAAATTAATTTAGGAGTAATTGCTTTATGCAAAAGAAGGATCTCATTATCTCATGTATTGCTATTGTGCTTTTATTCGCATCCCTTGTTAGTTGGGTTTTGAAGAATACAGAATTAGCAATTATTACGAGTAATCTAGGATTAGCACTCCTAGCTATTTCCTACCTTTGGTTACATAAACAGTAAAAAAGGACTTAATCCGTTTAAGCCCTTTTTGTTATTGGTGCATCACAATCGCTTGATAAGGTGCTAATGATATTTGATACTCCACTGACGCTATATCATCACCATTATTCAATATTACTCGACCATCTGGCATTGGACATGTCTGTATTGTATCACTTAGGTTGACAATGATTGATATCGCATGGTTATTAAATGTATGTTGATAGCCAATAACATCATCAGGCAAGTTATGAATTACAGTGAATTTGCCATACATTAGTATATCTGAAAATTGTGGATTTTGCTTAATACGAGCCAGATGACGATAAAAATTCAATACCGATTGAGGGTCCGATTGTTCTGCTGCAACATTAATACCCGCTCTGTCATTACCCAAAGCTAACCAAGGTTTAACTTCTGAAAAGCCAGCATTTTTCGAATCATCCCATTGCATAGGTGTTCGCGCATTATCACGTGATTTTGCGTTAACCAGTCGCATGGCTTCAGCTTCACTATAGCCATTTTGTAAAGCCATATGATAATTATTCAATGATGAAACATCATTGAACTCGTTAACATGATCTCGATGGAAGTTTTTCATACCCAATTCTTGGCCTTGATAAATAAAAGGGACGCCGGGTAGAAAATAATACATCATCGCCAAGGCCTTAGCCGCCATTGGCGTTTGATTCTCCTTAGGTCTAATCAGTTTCGATAATACACGTGGCTGATCATGATTCTCTAACACATTGGCAGCCCAGCCATTAGCATTTTTTATAGCATGCTGACTACTAAATAACGCCTTTTTCAAATCATTGATCGTCCAATTTGTAGTACCACGATACCATTCATTCACATCCTTCATTTCAATATTTAAATAACTAAAATCAAAAATCATTGAAAAATAACCATTTGGGCCGATGAATTTCGGCAAGTCTTGATCTGGAACGCCGTATGCCTCACCAATGGTGACAGCATCATATTTATCAAAAGTATTTGCTTTTAATTCTTCCAAAAAGAATGCTAATCCAGGTCGATTTTGACTTTTTTCAATCACACTCACTCGACCATCTTCTCCATCGGCTGGTAAGCTTGCCCAATCTAGATCCTTCTTCAAATGAGTAATCGCATCAACACGATAACCAGCGATGCCTTTATCAAGCCACCAATTAATCATGTCATAAATTGCATGGCGTAATTCAGGATTTTCCCAATTCAAATCGGGTTGTTGTGCCGCAAAAGTGTGAAAATAATAAGTATTCGCTTCACCTGGCACTTTCGTCCAAGTAGAACCACCGAAAATAGCACGCCAATTATTCGGTACTTGCCCATCTGGTGTCGTCTTGAAAATATAATAATTACGATATGGACTATCTGGATTTGCAAGCGCTTCTTGGAACCAAGGGTGTTGATCAGATGTATGATTAACAACTAAGTCCATAATAATACGAATATTTCTCTTTTTAGCCTCTTGAACTAGTTCATCAAAATCTTGCATTGTCCCAAATTTAGGATCAATGGCTTGATAATTCGAAATGTCATATCCCATATCTACCATTGGTGATTGATAGATTGGCGAAATCCATAACATCGTCACCCCAAGAGATTGAATATAGTCCAGGCGTCGAATAATACCACGTAAATCACCGATACCATCGGCATTCGTATCCTGAAAGGATCTTGGATATATTTGATATGCTACTGCATTGTGCCACCACTTTGTCATCACAATCGTACACTCCATTTCATTAATTATTCTTTATACTGCCGATTTTACCACGTATCGCTCAATTAATGAATGCGCTTACATAGTTTGTTGAAAAATATGTCATATCGCTATACTATATTAGCAAAAGGGAAAATCATGATTAAACACTATCAAAGCGTACAATTTAATATAGCCTTGATTGAAGACTGTACCCCAGAAGATCGTCATATTTTACAAGAAAAGTTCGATATTAATCAATATGTTTTTGATTATATTGACGATGAGTATGAATTGTCTCGTGCTGAATTAATGGGTAATGAGGCACAAGCACTGTTCGTTATGCGCTTTCCTACAAATGATCCGTTCACAGCTCAGCCGCTTACTATTCTTTTAGATCATCATCAGTTATTTCTATTTGTTTTCCATCATATGGATACCCTGACACAATATATTAAAAATACAATCCGCGACTACAACGATAATAGTATTAATTTCATTCTAAAATTAATTTTTCATATTTCAGCTGAATATATTAAACTATGTACCTCCCTAAGCCAGAATATCAAACAAATTGAACAAACAACGAATCGTTTGACACAGCATTCTAATATTGAAAATTTCCAACGTATCATTCTCATTGATCGTCAAATTTTAGGTATTAAGACAGATATTCTGGATAACTTAAGATGTGTTACCGATATTAAAGAAGCCGAACCCGATGATATACGGACATTACCGTCAGTTGACCGTCAATTACTACATAGAACACATATCGAAACACAACAAGCCAGTCGAATGGTAAGAATACTAAATGAAAGAACAACGCAATTACGAGAGGTATATGATCATCTACTGGCTAATCGTTTAAATAATATTATGCGATTCTTGACAGTCTGGTCATTACTATTTTCTATTCCAAATATTATTAGTAGTTTTTATGGCATGAATATTCATTTACCCTTTGCTCATTTTCGTTATATTTGGGTTATATTGTTCTTGATTCCGGTGATCGTTATCTGGATTGGTTATACTTACTTAAAGCACAATTACACAACAAAATAATGATAATAAAAAAGCGTCTGGTCTCATCAAACCCGAGCGCTTTTTTATATGTGTTGTGTTACTCGACTAGCAAAACATTTGTCTGAGCATTTTCAGATACATAACGTGCTGTTGATCCTAGGAATATACGTGAAATTTTATTAGTACCCGTCTTACCCATTACGAGTAAATCTGGTTTTAATGATGCCACCATTTTCTCGGCAATCACAATACGCGGGTCTCCTTTTTCTAAATATACATCACACGGTACCTGAGCATCAGTGATAATTTGCTGCGCAAAATTCAAATTCTCTTGTACAGCTGTCGTCAGACTTTCAATGATGGGTCCATCAAAGCTAGCCGCCATACTATAAGGCGACATTTGACTATAATTAACTACAGATACCACTGAAATTTTGGCTTCAAACTTTTTGGCCAATACAATAGCATATTGAATGGCTCGTTTAGATGTTTCGCTTCCATCAGTAGTCAATAATATTGATGTAATCATAAGATATCCTTCCTTGCTATTAGTCACTATCCTCTTGATAATTCTAATTCTACTCTAATTATCTATTTGAATACACTGATATGTTCCGAAATAGTACCTTGATTTCATTTATTCGTTAACACATAAACTACTTATCGTCGTTTTTATGTGCGCCACGATTGAATAATAAAATAAATATCACTAATATTAAATAAATAGCAATCCCCAATAACCATTTCATCATCGTTTCCCCCTTGAAAATTTAATGAATCGACCACACTACTTGAATGTGTTAGCTTAACACTTTTTGCTGTTCAATTTTCAGTCAAATCCATTGGTTCAATCAACATAAATAGCACATTAAAAAGTATGCTGTGCACCAACACAAACATAAATCCCCTCACCTACATTTTGTCATTATAACATTGAATCAAGATTAATCATTATATCTAAATACGTTAAAATTATCTAAAGTATAAAATATTACGCCCATACTTTAAATCCTAGATGGCCGATCAAAGATGGGCACTAGGCCTGATCCAATATCCCCTCAAAAATTAGTTGCGGATTCTTAAGTCGATTTTTATACCTTGAGCAATTTATTTTAAAAGTTAATTGACAGATGTTACACTTACTTTATTCAAGTGATCAATCATTTGAATAACCGAGTTGAAGGTAATCACGCGCATAGCTGCACTCCTTAAATCCATCGTGGTTATTTTTCACCCGGTTTTTTATTGTAATTAATTTGTTCTGAAATTCAAATTATTAATACCTATTTAAAAACACCCACAATTTAGCCGGTGCTTTTTTAATTAACATAATTACTAAACTAATCACTATCTTAAGTTTTCCCTTTAATTTTATAATTAGAAATTATGGTTAGGCGTTCATTGTATAATTTAACCGGTTATTGTACATGCCACTGATTACTATCATCAAATTTTTTACAACGGGATAATTAAAAAATATGAAAAATAATATCAAAAGTATTTATTATGTGTTGGTCATCGTGCTGTCGTTATTTTCTATAACGTTAGCTGTGCTAGATATTTCAAAAATTATTAATATTAATGTGACGCCCTATATATATTTGGATCGTGGTATTTTGCTTTTTTTCTGTGTAGATTATGTTACTAGATTAATTCAATCAAATAATAAAAAACGATTTTTCAAAGAAAATATATTTGACCTATTAGCTATTATTCCCTTTGACTCTATCTTTTACATTTTCAGAACATTTAGAGTCCTTCGCCTTATCAAGTTATTACGCTTAATTCGAATAGTAGGTTTTGCGGGTAAGATTCAAAAAGATATCAAACGCTTTTTTGGAACTAACGGCTTTATTTATCTTGTTATTAGTACAATCATTTTAATCATGATTGGTGCTGAAATATACTCAGTTGCTGAGGGAGCCAACTATGTCAATTCATTATGGTGGGCAATAGCAACCACTACTACGGTTGGTTATGGTGATATATCTCCGCATACCGAAATAGGTAGGGTAATTGCTGTCATTCTCATGATTTTGGGTATTGGTTTAATTGGAAGTGTAACCAGTACTGTCACTGCATTTTTCCTTGATGAGAAAAATAATAAAGAAAAAGAAGATTTAAAACATGAATTGCATGATATCAAAACAGAATTAAAACTGTTACGGCAAGATATAAACAAAAAATAAAAACTATTTTTAATGGAAATCATTTAAATGAACAACATTATGGACAAAATTTTCATATCTTTACCTTTTCATAAATTAGTTAAACGTTTTACAGTGCTATTCTGTAATTAACTTATCAACCGATTAAATTAGTAGTTCCCCAAAATGGATAAAAACATTCACATTAAACATTCTCAAAACAACATTATTAATGCTATCTTTCTCAGCATCTGTTGCATATTCGCCACGGGTTTCTGCAAACACAAAGCACGCAACTACAAAAAGAACAACAGCGCAACAAATTAGTATTAATAACGTGCATCATCCACGCTAAACTGTTTGAGAGATTAAATGAGAAAAATGAATAAACTATTTCGGAATGTAATAACCGTTGTTGCTACTTCTGTTATTGCAAGCAGTACATTTGCGTCTACCTTAACGGTATCAGCTAGTAGTTATCGTGCAAAAAATGTAAGTGGTGCTGTCCAACGACCATTACAGTATCAGGATAAAAAACAGCTTGTATTGGCTAATCAAGATAACAAAAAGCGAGCTGTTGATGCACATATTCAGCTCAGTTATTCTGAAAAGCCAACTACCAAGCGAAATGCCAAATTAGAGTTCAATCCAGTTGGGTGGCACAACTATCGTTTTAAATATCAAAAAAGTAATGGTTCTATCAGTAAATCTTGGCTATTCAATCGAGGCCATCTTGTTGGTTATCAATTCAGTGGATTAAACGATGAAGCTCGTAACTTGGTACCAGAAACAGCATACCTTAATACCGGTGCCCTCAAAAGCATGAATTCTGGCAATAAGAAAAGCATGCTCTACTATGAAAGCCATTTAGCCTCATGGTTAAAGTCCCATAGGACTTATCGTTTAGATTATCAAGTAACACCTTTGTACAACGCACAAGAATTATTACCTAGACAAATCCGTTTAGCTTATGTTGGTTATTCTAAAGGCGGAAAAGAAGTTGCTATTCATTTTAATTCTTCCCGTGAAGAAAAAGGTACCGATGGTGCAACTGTTGTTTACCTAAACAATGACAGTCCTAATGCAATCATTAACTATACTGATGGAACAGCTAAAAATACCCTCAATAAGAAAAAGACAATTGCAGCGGCAGAATCTGCATCAAGATCCAGTTCAGAATCCTCTAGCGCCTATAAAGAATATAGTGAAAGCTCTTCAAGATCCGCTGAATCAGAAAGTCAAAGCCGTGCATCTTCACAAGCTGTAAGTGAATCTAAAGCCATCGCTGATTCTCAATCTTCTGAAGCAAAGTCTCAGGCCCTTGCACAATCACAAGCTGCAGAAGAACAATCTAAAGCAGCAAGTCAATCATCCGTTGAATCGTCAGTCGTGACAACAGATAATAATATCAATTCAACAGATCATTATAAATGGGCAATACAAGACGGCTTTAATTGGGATAATAGAAAAGGACATTCCACGCGAATTGCTCCTGGACAACCTCTGCCGGCTGGTTACCATTGGCAAGTACAATGATAGTTCAAGCACTCACTTGAGTGCGTACATAATGAAACGACAGTAGTTAACTCGCTTTATCCCCTTGCTCTGTTTCATAATACGATACAAATTCAGAATACTTGTACATAAATACAAATAATTATATTTTTTATTTGGAAACGAAATACCGCTAGGTAGTCATCATATTATTAATCATTACCACGCTTTGAACTGGACTGACTTGTTTCAATACACATTGCCCTGCCCCGTTCTAATACCGTTGCTCCCCTTTAGCCTTCAGTGTATAACACGGATTACATATCACTGCTAGGTTATTAATATCTGCCTTGCCACTTGGCACAAACTTCATCGGGATCAATAGTCGGTATTTATCATATTGTAACTGTTTATGTCTCGGATGTCCTACTTGCATGTTTCTACCTTTTAATCTAATACAAAGCGCAGCCAAAGCCAAAAACACAACTAATCCAAACATAAATATCACACCACTCCAAATTGCATTAATCATTTTAATTACCCTCTCGCTTTCTTAATTTTATGCAAAATAAAAAGCGCTTATGCGCTATTCATAATATTTATATATTTTGTTGGATAAAATTTCTAGCATCTCTTTGTAATGAAAGAAACATGCTTTATACAGACCAGCTATATGCCTAAAAAGCATAACCTCATCACTTCTATCTTCAGCATCATTATAAATGTTATTTATCTGTTCAGATAACATATCAAAATCTGTTTCCAAACGTCGGAGATTTTTATAAATATTTGAATCTCTCAGTTGAGGCATCATTTGAATGTCTAGCATCAGTTCACCTATGACAACAAAAATTTCAACTTTACGGAGGCTTTCTTCTGATCTCTCTAACTGGAACTCCAAATCCTCACTATTCTTGATATCAACTTTTTTTATTTTATCAAATTCATTATTTAAAAACGCTAAGTTAGTCCGCCCATAGTGAAATACTGGATCTAATTTTCTAATCTTATTGTTTATTTGAAATAAATCCTTGACGTGTCTTTCTTGTATGGAGCTGGTTTTATTTTGTGTATTATCATTATCTATCTGCATTTTTGCAACAATATATGCAATTAAGCCAGAAGGTATGATTCCAAGATAACTACCCCAAAATCCAATCCAGTTAGATGAATCAGGAAACCTAAAATTCCATGATTTCATTCTAGAAACAATGTTAAAAATTCCAAATAAAATTTGAATTACCATTGGAAATCCTATTATAAATATCAGTAATACAACTTTGTGATTATCCCAAAGTTGCTTGGCTTTTTCTTGTATACTATCTTCCCATCTTCTCACATCTGTAACCTCCAATAGCAATGATTATACTACTCATATTTTGACCATATCCTATATAAATAAAAAAGCCCGACATAATCGTCTGACCTTCTTTACCATCACATCTGAACCTTTAATATCTCGTTGGTTTCCTTGTCACACACCAGATGATAACCATTCCTTCATAATACGAAGTTGCCGAAATAAAGCTGGTAACTCATAACCGCTTTCGTAACAAATCAACATATCATCCAGATGACGAGCGTGCTTGATTTGTGCACGACCACTGCCAACATTTTCATCAGCGGCACCACGAGGAGTATTCTATAATGTCGTCAATATATTTTAAAAGCAAATAACCCCCCCACTGTAATGGGGTTTAAACTTACTTTATCTATACATTACACAACACCCAAAAGGTGCCACGGAGATATCACCCACCTCTATAAATATCTGTGTATCAATGTCCCTAGCAACAAAAATATATTTTTGAATTTCACTATGCCCCAAACGACCGTACATAGTTTAAATATTTATATTTGATTTATTATCATCTTCACGTATATAAAATAAATAAAGATTACAGCTATACCAATTAGGGAGTACAGATAAACTTTTTACTTCAATAGAAAAATATAACTGAGTAAGTCCGTTAAATTTTTTGTATTTATTTTTATTATTTCCTACCCTTAAATATAGGACAACCACCATACTATATTTATACTAATTTATTTAATATGTTTTGATTTTTCTAACCACAAATTCACCATATCTTTTGGAAAATCAATTGGTATTGCTAAGTCTGACTCCTTATATATGTTAATCAACTTCTTATTATTATTTTCTTTTATTTCCGTGCTATACATTTTATTCCTCCGAAGACAACTCTTTTACGTTTATACCATAGCCTAATTCTTTTAAATACTTATTGAAATCATTTTCTAAATTAAACTTTTGAAATAATGGCCATGTTAAATATATATCAATTAATTCTCTTTTATTTTTATCAGTTTTCGCCGCCAAATTATGTTTTAAATGATTAAGAGCACTGTCAAAATCATCTAGTAATAATGCCTTGCACATCAAAAATATATCGTTTGTCGATGAGAAATCCATATTTTCTATATGCTTCTCAACATATTCTTGATCTCCTCGCCATTTATATGTTTGGCATAAATTTATTTTTATCATGAATTGGTCACTAGTGTTCAAATCTTTTTCCCGTTCAAGTATAAGTAAATAAATTTTTTCGGCTGAATCATATTCCTTAGCATTCAAAAGATCAAAAGCAAAACCCTGATATTTTTCATTTATATCAGTAATCTCTCCATGAAAACAAGTTTCATACACATACCAATATAATTTTAAACCAATTATGCGAAAATTAGAAATTTTATTAATCAAATAATTATTTGTGACTTCAATTTTTTCTCCTTTTACCAAACCTTCTTTATATTTAGCACTAACATTATTTAAATAATAAGTGTTTATCACTCCCCCATTATGAATTACTATATTCCTTCGTTGGAAAAATTCCACTACCTCTGCTTTTTCATCATCTAAATTAAATATTTTCTTATTTATAGCTCCTAAATTCTTAAACCAGTCATTGGCTGATTTTTTCATTAAATCATTAACAAATTCTTCTAGTATCATTTCTCTAGCTTCTTCTATGCCACCGATTTGGGATAGTACACTAAATTTAATAGGTCGATCACTAATATTTGAATCATTAGAAGATTCATTATAGTTTAAGTTGGCTAAATACATTTTTGATATTAAAAGCTCAAAAGAATTAGCAAGCGTAATAAGTGAAGAAGAGTATAACTGGTTCAAGTTCTCGTCAACTTTTTTTATATTATTAATATTATTAATAATTGAATTACGTACATCCCCTTTTTTAAAAATTACCAATATTTTCAAGTTGTCATCAATCCGTAATGAAAAATCTTGAAGCACATTCCTCAAATCTTTAAATACTCTTTCGAGTTTTTTTTGTCTTTCTTCTTGCTTCTCCTTTTCAACATCTTCATTTTCAGTATCTTTTAAAACCCCTAAAATCTTTATCAATTGATCATAACTAATTTCCTCATTTTTATGAGTAGCCAACTCATACACTTCACCATAGTTTCTAGCCTTACTTTCTAGTAAATGAGCAACAAGGTTCATGTTAGTAAAATTTCTAAAAGTAGCATTTTTAAAGAACAAACTTTTCCGTTTATCTTTTAATATTTTTTCAACAGATTTTAAATATTCCATTAGACTATCTAAACGCGAAATATAAGATTCGATAATTCCAAGAACTTCAGCATTTATTTTTAATTCATTTTTCAATGGTAATACTCCTATAAATATGTATTTTTTAACCAAGATAAAAACTAATTTATATATTAAATATACCACTGTAACCAAAACTAATAATATAATTTTATATAATAACAAAAAGCGCCTCGCAATTAAGCGAGCCGCTTTTTGTTTTATAATATTACTTATGAGATTGAAGAAAAATAATATACTTTAACTGTTAAAACCCAGCGACTGGCCTTTATTGTTATATTTCATATCAATCAAATTTATAAGTAATTTTTTGGAATCAATATTGTGTGTTAACTGTATTGTCGAAAAATCGGCATCTTTATTCACATAAGAGTTATCTTTTATTTTTTCTATTTGGTCAATCAAAATGTTTCTCATAACCGGATTTTTTGGAAAAATATTATCCAGCATTTTCAGTATTTGTACGTCAGTGGCTATTTGTTCTCCAATTTTTTTATCAGGAATTTTAGCTCTTTGTTCAAGTAGTTTATAAAGGTCTACCATCATTTTATTAGAGAATACCGAAACTGCCGATATAAGATTATCCGTGACATTATCAACACCAATTAAATACTTTTTGATAACATCACGGCTCAATAACTCTTGTTTATCTTTATTTTTTGTGCGGTTCAATTTAGCAGAAAGACTTTTAAGCTCCTTGGCAGCTTCATTGCTTATTTCAAAATCTTTCTCTATTTGTGAAGTCTTATGTTGATTAATCTTGATTACTTCTTTATACAGGCTGTCATTAATTATTTGATACATCAGTTCAGACTTAGCTACTTTTTTGCTCGGCAACCACCCTGTAAAAGATTCCAACAATATCTTGTAAGTTAAATATTTATCTTGAACAAACACAAATATTACCGTAAACACCGTTCCTATTAGAATTAAAACAAGAGCGACTAACAACAAAGTAAAATTAATCATTATTCACACCCTTCTTTGTAGTGACAGCATTTCTTACACGTGCATCCGATATTAATTTTATAAATACTTTATCAAAAACGCCAATTATAAAAACAATTATATCGACGATAGCAACAAAATTAATATTAAATATTGAAAAGTGATAATATGAACTCACTAGCGCTAAAACCATTAAGACAAACGCTGACCAGAATAAAAGTCCATATATATTAATTACAATTAGTATACCTCTTTTAGATTTTCTAACATAATTTTTAACTGTTGGATAAATGCTATTCAGATAAGAAAATGAAGGAATCATTATTGGTACTAATAATACTGCTTGACCGTAATAAGACCATTTATCGCCTAAATTTGAAAATAATACAGCACATCCTGTGATAACAATAAACCATAATATTTGAAACTTAAATAAAAAACCACTTGAATTTTTTAAGTTTGCAATCAAAGTAGTTCTATCATTATTTTCTAAAAACATGGAATCAAAGATTCCAACCTCTTTATTATTCATAATATTCTCCGTGAATAGATTTATTGTAACATAATAAATTTACTCGTATTCTATTTATTCTAGAAGATATACCCTAATTTATTCAGCTTTTCAATTCACTAACCTTATCTTGTGCATTGATTAGTGCTTGTTGTGCTTTCGCTAGATCATCATTATCCTCTTGCTATTTTTCTGTTACTTGTAGATAGATAGCGTCGATATTATCAATGAGCAAGTTATACCTAGACTGGATAAAAACTGGTTCACCAGCAACTTCAATCTCCATTGTGTCGCCGTAATGATGCAATACCTCATAGTGCCCATTCATGCGGAAGTATTCACGCTGTGGGCTACCAATCTGTGCATATTGATTAGACAACTTCTTACCGTGCTTATCAGTCATTGTAATTGCTGATAATGGAATGTAGTTGTTGTAATCTGTCACAGGAATACTCAATCCCTCGTTAATGGCGTCCCACTTACCATTCCAGTAATCGTAGTATGAAACTTCAAACGTACGGTTAAAGTGAACGGTCTTAGCTTTTGAACTGCTTGTGTTGACTTGGTTGGTGTCTTGGGCCCCACATAACGATAAACGTAGTTGTAAGGGTAACCGTCTAGACTAGCAAAGTAGTTATAATCTAAGTCTGTACCATCAGTACCATTACGTGAGTCGTACATTGAGTAAGTTGCTACCCCTATGTGGGTCAAACAACTGTACGACACGGTCTTGATCAATCGTTTTATTATGTTTCGTTGCTACACTCACGTCAGCAAATGGCAATGAAAAAGTGACTGCCACTATTACAACAATCACTAAGTGCTTTAATTTATTCAATTTTAAAATCTTCCATTTATCATGTTTCTCCGTTTCTAATCTAATGAGCCATATCTCATAGCAATCCGTGATACTATTTAATATTTTGACACCCGTATTTAATTTCACATAATCTCTAAACTAATACCACCATGTTGTTCGTTGAAACCAGACTCCAATACCATAATTATGCTACTAGAATAGCTCAAACATAAGTATTCTTGTAATCCACTAACCTTGTTACGATCAGTTGTTCTCTGAATTAATGATACGCAAATAAAAAGAGACACACATTTTTGTCTAACTCTTTTCGACATTACTAACGCCCTCAATATATTTTAAAAGCAAACAAAAACCCCGCTGTAACGGGGTTTTAGCTTACATTATCTATACGTTATACAACGCTAGAAAACATACAAAAAAGGTACTACGGGGATTCGAACCCCGGCGCCCGCTCTACACGGGTTCGGCGGATTTCGAGTCCGCTGCATTACCACTCTGCCATAGTACCATCATGTTGCAACAGCAACACTCAATATTATACGTAAAATACTGAACAAATTCAATATTATGCGTTCAAAATACGTTGAATTTCATTTAACTCATCTTCACTAAATGATAAATTATCAGCAAATTTCAAATTATCTACTAGGTGCTCAACTTTACTTGCACCAATCACAACACTCGCTACACGACGATCTTTCAATAACCAAGCTAAAGCCATCTGTGATAACTTTTGTCCACGATTACGCGCAATGTCATTCAAGCCATTTAACTTAGTAACCAAAGCGTCTTTACCATTTTTGAAAAGCACTTCGTTCGTTCGGTGAATTGGATAATCATCTGGAATATTTTTTAAGTAACGATCCGTCAGCAGCCCTTCCGCCAAGGGACCGTACGCTACTAGTCCTGCATGATGATTGTCTAATACTTCAAACAGGTTCTCTTGCTCAGCCGTGCGATTCAACATATTATATGACACTTGATTACCAATAAATGGTGTACCCAATGACTTGAATATCTCTGCAATTGCCGCTGTTTGTTCCGCATTATAGTTCGAAACACCCACATACAATGCTTTACCTTGCTTGACAATCAAATCCAAAGCACGCGCAGTTTCTTCAAGACGTGTATTAGGATCCCAACGATGCGCATAGAAAATGTCAACATAGTCTAGACCCATACGTTTCAAGCTCAAGTCCAACGCAGCAACTAATGTCTTCTTACCTGAAAATTCACCAAGTGGACCAGGCCACATATGGTACCCGGCTTTTGTTGTAATCACTAATTCATCTCGGTAAGGTTTCAAATCTTGACGATAAACTGCACCAAAAGTTTCTTCCGCTGTACCATTACTAGGCCCATAATTCGATGCATTATCAAAAGAAAAAATACCGTTATCAAAAGCAGATAGTATCACTTTACGCGAATTTTCTAGTGGCATTTGATCACCCAAGTTACGCCACAATCCAAAACTAACGGCAGGTAAAATTAATCCAGAATCACTAACACGACGATAAGGAATTTTTTCATAACGTTGTTCATCTGCTGCATATACCATAATTATTTCAATCCTTTCAATTCTTCCAAAATAAATGTTGCGGCACGGCGATGCTCATCTTCATTCGGGTGTACTTGATTTGGCGATATTTGCCAGTCGGCTGTTGAAATTAAAGTAATATTGCTAAATCTTTTCATCTCTTGTTCAAAGATATTTTTAAAGCAACCGTTAAATGGTACTAATATAATAATTTTAGCTTCGTGGAATCGTTTAACCAATTCCAACAAATACATTCTTAATCCAAAGCTAAAATTCTGTTCTGTAGCACCATAATTTGCATCATTTGTACCATAGTTAACAATCACCATATCTGTACGCACTCGTGGTCGCTCAACTTCATAAGCAACTTGCCATAATGCTTCAATAGGTGCCGGTACTTGATACGGGGCAAACGGTGTTAGCCCTGTCCCACCATAAGAAATATTTACCAACGGTCGTCCCAATGCCTGCGCCACTAAAAACGGATAAGCTAATTCTGGGTGGTGTCCATCCAAACGAATACTTTCACCAACTGTGATAGAATCCCCTACAAAAGTAATTGGCATTTTCGTAGAATGGACTGGCAATAAGCTGCCATCAGTTTCAATTGCTGTTAACGTTACAGGATTATGCCAAAAATCAAAATAATCACGATCAAACGTCTGAACCATCAATGTATATTGATGTAGATCCTGATTGGTTAATGGTAAACGTACAATCTTTCGCTGCGTGGTTAGATTTTGCCATTGCGTCTGATCATCCCTTCGCCAAATCAATTGTAACTTTGGATAATCCTTTTCAAAGTGGAGGTCAATGTATGTTGCATTTTTTGACTGAAAAGTAATTGTAGCGCCAAACTGTGTTGTTACATATTGACCATCAACAGCGGCCCATTCGGGCGAGAAAAAATCTTGCATTAATGTTGTCATTATAAAATAGCTTCTTTATTGTCAGGACTTCTTAATACATCCTCAATACTCTCAAATGCGTTAATTCTTTTAATCGCTTGTGCAAATAAATTAGCAACAGACACCTGTTCTAATTTATCGAGCCCAACAATATGATCTCCTTCGATAGTATTCGACACAATGATATGATCAACTGGGGATTTTTCAAGACGTGCAACGGCATTATCAGACAATACTGGATGCGAGGCAACAGCATAAATTTCTGTAGCACCAGCGGCCTTCAAAGCTTCACTTGCTAATTGAATACTCTTTCCGGTATCAATAATGTCATCGATGATAATGGCGCGTCTACCTTTGACTTGTCCAATCACTTGATAAGGCTTGTCTGGCACTAAATTATCCAAGCGTCGGTCAATCATAGCCCAATCAGCATGTAACAACGTAGCAAATTTACGCGCTTCCGCTGCACCAGAATGATCTGGTGCCACAACGACCAAATCATCCCCCAATAAATCATATTCATAGAAATAGTGACCCAAAACAGGTAAGGCTGAAAGATGATCTAATGGAATATCAAAGAACCCTTGTACTTGGCTAGCATGTAGATCCATTGTGATCACGCGTTTCACACCCTGAGATTCTAGCATATCTGCTACCATTCGTGCTGATATCGGTTCTCTAGAACGTGCTTTACGATCAGAACGAGCATAACCAAAATACGGGATGACAACATTGACACTATTGGCAGAAGCACGACGTGCAGCATCAATAAAAATCATCAAGCGCATAAAATTATCGTTAACAGGATTACTGATACCTTGAATAACATACACATCACGACCACGCACCGTATGTTCAATACGTTCGTAAATTTCACCGTCTGCGAATTGATTCATAATAATATTGGATAGTGGGACGTTTAACGTCTCGGCAACTTCATGAGCAAGTTGATCATTACTGCCTAGATTAAACAATTGGTAAGCTGGAGATTCCATATAATTCCTCTTCAAATTAACATAGCATTTACATATAGCAACTCTATTATATCAAGAAAGTAAAACTATCCGTCACTCTCATTGAAATTTTATAACTTCTCTTGATATTCAAAATCAATTGGTTTTAAATCATCCATACCAATCATGGGGTCAATATCTTGATGACTGATAAGTTCCCCTGTTAAAACAAAATGATCAATTGATGAGTGATAGGCAGCCGTTAAATCGGATAATTCATCTTTTACATCAGCATTTGCTACTATCTTTTGATGATTAGTACTTATCTTATCATCAGATTGTAATCGTTCTAGTAAATGTGTCGCACGTAATGGTACCGCTGTCTGTGCTGCTCTTTTAAAAGCACTATGTTCACCAATTAAAATCAATGCTTCTTTAGCTCGCGTCACACCTGTATATAATAAATTACGATTAAGCATAATACCAAAGCTAGAGGTTAAAACCATTAAGACAAGCCTAAATTCATTGCCCTGTGCTTTATGAACAGTTGTCGCATAAGCTAATGTTAATTGATTTAAATTCTTTTTGGGATATGAGAGCTCCTTATCATCAAAAGCAACGATTAAGCGGTCTTCATTATCATCATTACTGGGATCATTCTTATACTGAACAGCAATAATTTTACCCATATCCCCATTATAAACATCGCGCTCGCCATCATTTTCCAATTGCAAAACTTTATCGCCACGACGATAAATAATATTGCCAAACTGAATGGCTTTTTGCTTTGCTTTAATCGGATTAAAAAGTGCTTGTGCCATTTGGTTGAGACGATTGACGCCTGCTGGCGTTTTGTACATTGGCGTCAAAATTTGTAAATCATCTTGTGTATAGCCCTTTTTCATAGCTGCGTTAACAACTTGCTCAATAGCATCAGGTACTTTATCAGGTGGTATCATGAATGTCGATCGGTCTGGTTGATTTTCTAAGAAACTCTCTGGCAAATCACCATGTTTAATATTGTTTGCTAAAGTTGTGATACTGCTACCTCGGCCTTGCCGATAGATAATCTCTAAAGCAACATGATCCACAACACCGCTATTCACAAAATCAGCTAAAATATTGCCCGGACCAACAGATGGTAATTGGTCTGAATCACCAACAAAAATTAATTTCATACCATTAGGTATTGCTTGCAGTAGTTTAGCTGTTAACTCAACATCTAGCATCGATGCTTCATCAACAATTAATAATCCACCACGCAGTGGATTATCAGCATTAAACTCAGCTTCGTCTAAATCAGCGATTCCTAAAAGACGGTGTATGGTCGTTGCTTCATACCCGGTAACCTCGGTCATCCTTTTGGCTGCCCGGCCAGTTGGTGAGGCCATTCTGACTGTATACTGTTTTAAAAAATCCTGTTTATCACCTTCAACAAATTGTGATCGCTTTTGAACTAATTGCTTCCAACTTGCCACAATACTTCGAATAATGGTGGTTTTGCCAGTACCAGGGCCACCCGTAAGTAAGAAAAATTGAGCCTGTAACGCTGACTTAACTGCCTGAATTTGGTTATCATCTAAATCAATCTTGCCGGGTGCTGTGTAGGCTTTTTCAATATCATCATGACCTACATCTAAGGGTGATGGGCTATGCAGTAACCTTTTAACGTCTTGAGCAACCTGTACTTCGGCTTCGTATAGTGATTTAGGATAAATACGATCATCATCAGCGACTAATATACCGTCATTGAGTAGCGTATCTGTTGCCTGCGTTATCTCTGCTGTCAACATGCCACTGGCATCTTTTAGATTATGCCCAACAGCTTGTAATAATTGAGATTTGGTTAAAAAAGTATGCCCCGATTGGAAGGTAACATTCATGATTGCCGAATAAACTGCTGCTTGTAGCCGTCGCTCATCCAAAGGCAAAACACCATTTTGTTGACCAATCGTATCTGCCTTTTTAAAACTAATCCCTTCAAACTCAAAAACTAAACGGTATGGGTCTTGTGTCAAAATATCCTGTGCTTCATTACCATATTGATCGTATAGACGACCAGCTATATCAGCCCCAATGCCGAATTGATTACCAATTTGAAATAAACGTTCCAAACCTAAATTAAGCTGTAGAGTTCTGGCTAATTTCTGAGCTTGCTTTGGTTTTAAACCAATACTTTCAAGTATTTTAGCATTATCCAATATTAAATCGACGGCGTTTGTACCCAAATTTTGAACAATCTTTTCTGCTGTTTTTTTACCAATACCAGAAAATTGACCACTCGCAAAATATTTGATTAGTCCAGCTTCATCAGGCGGTAAGTCATTCTCATAACGTTCAACTTGGAATTGCTTACCATACCGAGGGTGTTTGACAACGTGACCGTAAAAAGAATACACACTCCCGTCTTGAACATCAGCAAACGTACCGGTAACAATAATTTCTGATGCATCCCAATTATCTAATGTCGACTCTTCAATATTAATCAGCAATATTTTAAAGTAACTATCTGAACTAGCAAAAATAACGGTCTGCAAAGTACCTGTCACTTTATCTAATTGTAACGCGTCATTTATCAAGAATTCTCGTCCTTAAATTGTTGTTGTTTCATCCGCAACCTTATTGAGGTAGCTAATATCATTCCATTTTTTTACTGTATAATGCTGGGCATCTGAAGTTGTTAGAATTGTTGTTGATGTGTTACTGAGGCCACCACGTTCACGAATACTCATTCGTGGCTGTTGTAGTAACGCATTGATACCAAATGATAAAGCCATACCATGTGAAACGATCAAAATCTTATCATTAGGGTATTGTGCTGCCAAACCATTAATAAAACGCGCAAAACGCTGCGCAGTATGTGTGTACCCTTCACCATCGAACCCTTGTCCCTCAAAGTGATCTAAATCATGCCGGTATGTATCATAAGCTTCAGGGTATTTTTGTTGGACATCACGCACAAGCATACCTTCCCATTGCCCTAAACCAACTTCACTTAAAGCAGAGCGCACCGACACATTTTGAATTGGCTTTAAATATTTAGATACGCGATTAGCTGTTACTAAAGCACGTTTCAAAGGGGATGAATAGATGTGATCAAAATGAACAGGTGCTAAATAGCGACCCAACCGTGCCATATCATCATAACTTGACGGCAGTAACGCTGAATCCCCACTACCACCTTGAAAACGTCTTTCAAGATTCCACTCAGTTTGCCCATGTCGTACAAAATAAAAATCTGTCATTGTCCACTTTTCCTAATTAAAAAAATTTAAATAAAAATAAATGCAACGTAGCTATCACTGCAATTTTTCTAAAACACCACGTTGTATGAGTTCATCAATAAAAAAATGATATTGTGTGATTAACGCATCTGCTTTTTGATGTTTAAAAATATCGACTCGAGTGACATCACCCGCTGACACTGTACTCAACTTAAAACCATCCAGTGTTTTGTTAATTGTGACTTTGAGCTGAATGGCGTTGTTCAGTGCCTTATCGGGTTCTAAAGCGCGATGCAAAACATAACCACCCGCATTATTTTGAATGAATCCTAAATCTCCCAATGTATACTTTTTGATATTTGAACTTAATTGGTAAGTCCCATCATTTGAGATTGTTACTACTTGATTAAAAGCCATTTTTTTCTCCAAAAATATAATTCAAGCTCATTATATCATGTTCAAAACGCCAACTTCTATTCTACAAAGGAAAAAGTGCACAAACGTCTCAATATTCAAAGCATTTATTCCAGATTTAATGACCAATGTATGTTACATTAACTGTGTATATAATTCAGTAATAAAAAGTACCAGAAAGGTAGTTTCATATGCAAATTTATTTTATTTCAACCAACGATTCATCTCGCAGCAAAATGGCTGAAGGTTTTGCTAAAGTCATTCTACCTACTTCTTGGATTATTAAAAGCGCTGGTGTTTCAGCGGATAAAATTAGTCCCTATGCAATCCAAGTGATGTCTGAAGTTGGTATTGATATCGCCGAAGAACCCTCTCAAAGTATTGACGATACAATCTTAACAAATAGTGATGTAGTGGTGAGTTTAAGTCGAGATGCAAAAAGTAAAACTTTAGCACTCCCTACCTCTGTCCAAGCAGTTCATTGGCCACTCAATGATCCAGCCATGGCAACCGGTAGTGAAAAACAAAAAGTCGCTGCATTTCGTGAAATACGTGACGAAATTAAACAGTACGTAACGAATATTCGTGACGAATATCGACAGTAATAAAAAAGAGAGGTGCTCTGATTATCGAGCGCCTCTCTTTTACATAGTATTTACTGATTTAGCATATTTTTAACTTTATCAGCAACTGTTTTACCATCAGCCTTACCTTTAACTTGTGGTGTTACAACGCCCATGACTTTTCCCATATCGCGTGGTGTCGTTGCACCTGTTTGTTCAATAGCAGTCTTAACAATTGCTTCGACTTCTTCATCTGATAATTGCTGAGGTAAATAATTATTTAGAATTTCAAGTTCCAGACGGATACCTGCAGCTAAATCTTCACGATCACCTTTTTCATACTCTGATAGTGATTCATTACGCTGCTTGACTTCACGTGACAGGACTGTCAATTCTTCTTCTTCTGTTAAATCATGTCCCAAATTAATTTGTTCATTCATAGCGCTAGACTTAACCATACGAATCACCGAGAGTGCATCCTTATTTTTATCTTTCATCGCTTGCTTCATATCTGCGTTTAATTGCTCTAATAAACTCATCTTTTTCCCTTTCGATAACCAATAGTCTTATTTTAACATTATTAGGATAAAATAAAAACGCCACCAAGGTGACGTTGCGAATAACCAATTAACGGCTCTTCTTTTTGTTGCGCTTACGGGCAGCTTCTGACTTCAACTTACGTTGTACAGATGGCTTGATGTAATATTCACGCTTACGGTATTCTTGGAGAGTCCCGTCCTTAGAAACACCACGCTTAAAACGACGCAATGCATCATCCAAAGATTCGTTCTTACGTACGATAACCTTTGCCATTTCGATTCCCTCCTTTCTCGCATTTTATTTCGATAATCGACATGCAGTTAAATACTTATACATTCTACCAGACTAGCACCCATGCGTCAATATATTTCGTTAGAGACACAATCATTAAGTTCAAGTCAGACATTTGATATAATATACCTAGGAGGTGTATGATGTCACGACAACGTAGTCATGTAGCAGATAATCAAATAGTAATGCCTGTTTTGATTAATAAATTCGCCCGTTTCTGGTCCTTCGTTGGCTTTGTTTTCACTTTAGGTTTTGCATCAGGTCCACGCCGTGCAATTACTGAAAAAGCTTGGGTTCGAGAAGCGAGCATTGAATTGCGATACGGTTTAATTCTTCACACACATCCAACAGTATCCCTTCGCAATATTAATGATATTCAAATTAAAGATACTTTAATGGGCAAAATATTTGGTTGGCAATTATTAGATATTCAAAGTGGTGACGAACAAATTATTTTAAAAAATGTTCAGAACGCTCAGCGTGTGAAAGATACCATTTATGGTTTACAAAATCGTCTATAAAAAAAGAGATAGCGTTGACTATCTCTTTTTTATTATCTCATTGAAAACATCTAATTGACGAATACGTTTAGCTGCCTCAAGCAAACGCTTAACTTCAACCGTTAAACCAATACGGACATAGCCTTCACCCAAACTACCAAAACCATTGGCATCAGCAACCGCAACATCAGCCTCATTTAACAGCAAATCAGTGAATGAAGCACTAGTATAACCTGCTGGTACAGGCATCAAAATATAAAATGCCCCCTTTGGTACAATGGGTTCCCAACCAAATTCACGCACAGCTGCAATAAATTGATCACGACGCTCTTGATAAAGATTCTGTAGCTTGCTTATTGCAATTTTTCGTTCACTCTTGTTATTTAAAGCAACGGTTGCAGCATGTTGAATTGCTGGAAATACCGATACAAAAAGGTGATCTTGGATTAAATTAATTGCCTCAATCATATCTGCATTACCAACCGCAAAACCAATTCGCCACCCCGCCATATTGAATGTCTTTGAAAAAGTGTAAAATTCAATGCCTACGTCCTTTGCATGTGGCGTTTGTAAAAAACTAAGTGGTTTTTGTTGGTCAAATCCAATAGCGCCGTAAGCCAAATCAGATACTACACCAATATGATACTGTTTGGCAAAACTAACTGTTTCTTCATAAAATGCCGGTGTAGCTATAGCCCCCGTTGGATTATTTGGATAATTAAGATACATCAACTTTGCATTGTTCTTGTCTTGTTGATTGATTTGACAGTAATCTGGTAAGAAATTATTTTCTGCTTTTAAAGGTAAGTCAACAACTTTCACTTGTCCTAAAGCCGCTCCGGACAAGTAATCAGGATATCCAGGATTAGGTAAAAGGACAGTATCTTTTGGATTTGTTAATGAAAAAATCAATTCAACCAGTCCTATTTTAGAGCCACCCAAAATAGCTACTTCTGTTTCAGGATCTAGTGTGACTCCATATTCATCTTGATAAAAATCCGCAATAGCGCTTTTGAGTTCTGGTAAGCCGCGAAATTGAGCATATTTATGGCTTTGTGGATCGGATATACTATTATGCATCGCTTCTAAAATATAATCCGGTGTTGGTTGATCTGGATTACCTTGTCCCAAATTTATAACATCATGTCCCGCTGCTATTTTGGCGTTCACCTTTTGAACAAGATGCGCAAAAAATTGATCAGGTAAGTTTTGTAGTAATTCTGATTTTTCAAATGCCATATACATACTCCTTATTTTAACGATATAAATGTGGTTTCCTATCCAAAAAAATAGGCATTTGACCACGAATATTATCAATCTGGGCAAAATCGATATCTGTAACGTATATTTCCTCTTTTTCAGCTGAACCTTTAATCATAATATGTCCCAAAGGATCAATGACTAATGAGCGGCCACCAAAAGTATTATCATCGTCGGCACCAACGCGATTAACAGCAACAACATAAGCTTGATTTTCAATAGCGCGCGACTGTAACATCACTTGCCATTGCTCGATACGTTGAATTGGCCACTGAGCAACAACATACAGTACTTTAGCTGGAATTTGTGCCATATTAGTTCGTACCCATTCAGGAAAACGGATATCATAGCAAATCACACCCGCACTTGGTGTACCTGCTAATTCAAAAGTATTAAGATGGCTACCCGCCGTCATATAGCGATCTTCATGCATCAGCCCAATTAAGTGAACTTTATCATACTCACTAAGGCATTGACCATCATTGCTCACAACATACATCGTATTATAAAATTCTTGTCCTTTTAACGTCGCTACTGAGCCACCAACAATGTTAATATCATATTCTTTTGATAATGATTGGAGCAATTGTTTCGTTCGAGTACCTCCAACGTCCGCAACTTCCTTTAGACGTTGTAAAGCATAACCACTATTCCACATTTCAGGTAACACCACAACATCAGCTTCTTGGTCCGCTGCTTGTGCAACAGCTTGCATGATACGTTGTTCATTCTTATCTACATCTGCTAATTGAATATCAATTTGTGCTAGTGCTACCTTCATCGTTTAGTTATCTCCTATTTGATAGATATCTGTATAAATTTTATTCATAAAGTCCAACCAATATTGTGGATTCAGTTGCTCACCAGTCGCCTCTTTCAAAATATCAGCTGGATCCTTAGCGCCACCGAATTGCCAAATATGTTGCGCACGCCACGAAAAGATAGGTTCATAATCTCCACTTTCAAAAATGGCTTGAAAATCCATTTGTTGTGACATCGCATGATAAAATTGTGCAGCATACAAATGGCCTAGTGCGTAGCTGGGGAAATAACCAAAAGAACCTCCAGCCCAATGGATATCTTGCAATACACCAGTTAGATCATCTGGCACCTCTAAACCAAGGTACTCTTGATATTTTTCGCGCCACAACTCAGGAATTTTTTTGACATCAAGATGATCATTGAAAATGGCTTTTTCTATTTCATAACGAATAATAATATGTAATGGATAAGTTAATGGGTCAGCTTCTGTTCGAATTAACGTTGCCTCTGTTTTCATCCAAGCTGCATAGAATTGATCAAATGTAATATCATCCCAAATACCATGAAAATCTTTTTGAATTTTTGGGTATTCTATTCGCCAAAAAGCACGCGTTCGCCCAATCATCACTTCATTAAAAAGAGATTGGCTTTCATGAATGCTCATTGAAATTGGTAAAACTGCACGTACCCAATCATATTTTGAATTCACATTTTGTTCAAATAAACCATGCCCAGCTTCATGGAAAATGCCTAATATCGCCATTTGTGCTTGATTCTCTGCCCATCGCGTTGTAATTCTAGCATCATCACGATTCAAGGCTTCCATAAATGGGTGAATCGTGTCATCCAAACGTCCCTTATCCAAATTATAACCGAGCCGTTGTACAGCATTTAGTGCATATTGCTTTTGATCTTTTTTAGTAATATGTCGTTGCAAAAAACTAACATCAATTTCAACATCCGATGTCATAATTTTCTTACGCAACGTCATGATACCTTTTTTCAAAGTGTCAAATACTTGGTCTAATTTTTCAACGGTTAGCCCAGGTTCATATTGGTTCAATAAGACATCATAAGGCGTTTTTTCATCTTTTTGCCAAAGCGGGATAAATTGTTTTTCGTATTGAATCAATTGCTTGAGATACGGCTCAAAGATGGCATATTGATTTTCTTGACGTGCCTGTGCCCAATAATTTTGTGCCAGAGACATTGTTTTATTAAAATCAACATAATCTTTTTGCGGTAATACCGCGAAACGTTCATACGCTTTTTTTACTTTCGGAAAAATTTCACGTCCCAAATCAGATAACTCATTTAAACGATCATCAAAATAAGCTAGCATATCCCGCCGTTTTGTCTGGGTTGCAACTAAAAATTGCTTCTCAGCTAAATAAGCATCAACTTCAGATCGAAAATGACCACTATCCTGAGGCATCCCCGTCAACGCATCCCAACCGGATAATGCTGAGAGCTGTTCAAGTATGGTTTCTTCCTTTAAACTATCCAATAAGTCTTGTTCTTTATATTTCATACAATTCCTTTATATTTCTAAAGTATATATTTAGTTAAATTAGCTTAATATTAGCATTCTTATAAAACGATTTCAATTAAATGTTGTAAACTCTTATAAAGAGCATCATCATAACTAGGAGGCTGGTGATTCATGGAAGAAAAATTACAAGAATTAATTAATATATCCCAAAATTTAACGAATATGGTCAATCACAACGCAACTTATCAGCATTTACTAGATACCAGCGCTGATATTTTAGACGCCGCCATTATTTTTCTAGATTCCCATTTTAAAGTGCATTATGCGAGTTCTCAAATTTTATCTCGCCGAGAACTAATGACCGAATATCTTCGAAAAGATGCAGATATTGATTACCTTAACTTAACGGATACAGTCAAAATTAATTTTAATCAATCAGAAATTCATATCTTCCCGATATTTTCGCCTTTCAATGAAAATAAGGCTTTTGTTGGTATCATACCGCATCAAAAACAATTGAATGCATTTGATATTTTAAAACGTCAGCAAGTGCTCAATGCCCTAGGACTCGTTAATGCACGTACTGATTTATTTAATGAAACTGCTTTTAGAAATCAATCAGACTTTTTTCTAAATGTTGTACAAGGTAACTTAACTGAAAAAGCGATCAATCAGTATTTAACTGCTACACAAATAGATCCCAAAACGACCTATACTGTTGCCATTCTAAACTTTCAGCAAAAAGCATTTGATCCCAATGACCATTTATTTGATAAGCGACAACAAGTTATCCGCTGGTTTATTGAAGAATATCATTATCCGGTATTGCTATTTGCTTACCAACGTCAGTTCATCCTTTTAATACAAAGTCAACGTGTCTCTATCCATGAATTTTTACACCGGCTATATCAATTCATGGCCAAGCAGGGGCATACACTGACCACTGGCTTTTCCAAAAATGCACTTCCCATTAAAGAACTCGCTGATATGTACAACCAAGCAAATGACGCTTTACAAGTCACTAGTCCATCACACCCTATCATGCAATTTCACCCTAAAAATGCAAAAGAATTGCTACAATTGCTACCATCTTCAGAATCTGACAAGTTTATCAAAAATACATTGGGGCCGATTTTGGAAGATGAAGAATTGCTCAAAACATTATCCACTTATATCCTGTCCAAACAGAACATTTCTGAAGTTGCTCACCTATTATATGTCCACCGTAATACGATTAATTATCGGCTTAAAAGTATTTCTAAACTACTGCAAGTTGATATTACAATGCCAGATGTCTTAGCAGACATCCGCCTTGCTCTATTACTAAAACAATAAAGTACACGTTTTTTAAAACGTGTACTTTTTACTAAAATAAAAAGAACTCTAATGAGTTCTTATAATTCCGGTTCATAAAATCGACCAACGGTATGTTCTATTTTCCATGTACTAGAAAATGCATGTTCATCAGCTTCATGCATTGCTTCTCGCAGGTCAAAACGTTCTTGCTGCGTAATCACTGTTAACAATACAGCACGTTGATTCCCTGTGTAACCACCTTTGGCTTGATCAACTATCGTAACACCACGTCTTAAGCGACGATAAATTGCATGAACCATTTCATCAGGTTTAGTTGTAATAATCATAACTTGCATCTGTTGTTGACGCGTAAAGAAAATATCGATCATTCTGGAACTAATAACAATACCAACGATTGAATACAAAGCATATTTCCAACCATAAGCTACGCCTGCTCCAATCATCAAACATGCATTAAATCCGAGATTGACAGGACCCATCTTGAAGCCAAATTTTTTTCGTGCCAACATACCAACAATGTCTAGGCCACCTGTTCCAACCCCATAACGTAAAGCAATACCGACGCCCATACCATTTAAAGCACCACCAAACATGGCATTAACCAATGGGTCGGTTGTCAAAAATGTTTTGGTTTGCAAAATGGGCATCAAAAGCGCGCCTAATAGTACCGCAACACTCGTAAATAACGTAAAGCGCCAAGATAACTTTATCCAAGCCAAAATCAACATTGGTAAGTTAATCAGTGCCAGAGCCAGAGGAACAGATATTTTACCTCCAGAAAGCGTATCAATCAACTGAGCTAGTCCGGTAAAGCCAGATGAATAGATGTGCCCAGGTCGCCAGAAATAATTCATCGCAAATGCCACAATAATGGCATAAAATACGGCACCCCCTAGGCGACTTGCATACTGATTCTTCATGAAATTATGGAAAGCTTTTTGCATGTTAATTCCTTTAAAATAGCAAAATCAATTGTGGGTAATTATATAACAACACTGAATGTCGTGATATTCTCATCTACTGCTGCTAAACTTAGTCAGCCATATCTTCTGATGTAAACAAGCCAAGTTCCAACAATTGCTTTTGTTCAACACGACTTGGTGCTTTCGTCATCGGTTCTGTTGCCCGTGAATTTTTAGGGAAAGCAATCACTTCACGAATATTTTCTTGACCAGCTAATAGCATGGCTAAACGGTCTAATCCAAGCGCAATTCCGCCCATTGGTGGGAAACCATATTCCATCGCTTCTAGCAAGAAGCCAAATGCTTCATGCGCTTTTTCTTTTGAGAATCCTAATGCTTTTAACATTTTCTCTTGAATATCCATACGATGGATACGAATTGAACCAGATCCTAATTCAAAGCCATTCAAAACGAGGTCATAACTTTGCGCATGAGCTTTGTGTGGATCTTCACCCTCATCCAAATAATGCAAATCTTCTTCATTAGGCATCGTGAAGGGATGGTGTGCTGAAATCCAACGATCAAAGTCTTCAGAATATTCAAATAATGGCCAATCCACAATCCAAGCGAATGCCCATGGATTAGTATTATCTACCAAATTCAAATCTTTAGCTGTTTGACGACGCAAATAATCTAATGTTGCCGATACAACATCAAAACGACCAGCACCAAACAAAATCAAGTCACCAACTTGGGCTCCAGCTGCATCAATCACCTGCTGTGCATCCTCAGCGAAGAACTTCGCAATAGGTCCACTAACACCTTCTGAGGTTACCTTTAACCAAGCTAACCCCTTAGCACCAAAGCGTTCGATATATTGCGCCATTTTATCAATATCTTTTCGTGAATAATGGTCTGCACCACCAGGCACGCTAATAGCTTTAACAACACCACCATCTTTAACAGCATTAGCAAAAACACCAAATTCACTTTGTGCAACTGTTGCGGATAAATCTTGAATTTCATATGCAATGCGCAAATCTGGCTTATCAGTACCAAAACGATCCATCGATTCTTGCCAAGTTAATGTTGGAATTGATTGTGTGTCTAAGTCAAAGTCGACAACTTCTTTCATCATCACTTTAACCCATTCGTTAACAAGATGACGAATTTCGTCCGCTGACATAAAACTTGTTTCAACGTCCATTTGTGTAAATTCAGGTTGACGATCACCGCGCAAATCCTCATCACGGAAAGCACGCGCAATTTGGAAATAACGATCGAAACCAGCACCCATTAATAATTGCTTAAACAATTGTGGTGATTGTGGTAAAGCATAAAATGATCCAGGGAAAATACGCGAAGGCACAAGATAATCACGTGCACCTTCTGGTGTTGATTTTGCTAAAATTGGTGTTTCGATATTAATAAAATCATGTGTCGTCATGAAGTGCATGGCACTAGACATGATTTTTGAACGAATACGTAAATTCTTCTGCATTTCTGGACGGCGCAAATCCAAATAACGATATTGAAGTTTGAGCTCTTCATTAGCATTAACATTATCTTCAATGTAAAAAGGTGTGGTCTTAGCTGAAGCTAGAATTTCAGCATCAGTGACTTCGATTTCGATTTTACCAGTCTTGATGTTGTTATTTTCTTGACCTTCACTACGCAAATGAACAACACCAGTGACTTCAATGACATATTCACTACGCATTTCTTCAGCAACTTTAAGTGCCGCTGCATTGGTTTCGTTAAAGGTAAGTTGTACAATACCCTCACGATCACGTAAATCGACGAAAATCAAGCCACCAAAATCACGGCGCTTTTGCACCCAGCCAGTCAAAGTAACCGTTTGATCAAGATATTGTTCATCCACTAATCCAGCATAAGTTGTTCGTTTCACTTTATTCTTCCTCCGCTTCCGTTGTAATTATTGTTGGTAAATCAGTATACAAATCAGCCAATTTAACATCCAATTGTTGCCCTGTTAGCATATTCTTTAATTTAGCAGAATGGTTGGCCAATTCTTGCTCACCGATAGTCACCACAAACTTAGCATGCCCTCTATCAGCAGATTTAAACTGTGCTTTGGGTGAGCGTGCAAGATAATCACGTTCAGCCATATAACCATAACTGCGGATAGCTTGTACAATTTGTGTCGCAATCGTATCTGTGTCATCACCAATGTTCACAACATAAAAATCTAAATCATTATCATTTTTAAATGTCACATGTTGTGCTTCTAGTAAGCCAATCAAACGTTCAACACCAATACCAAAACCAACGCCAGGTGTTTCTGGACCACCAAACTGTTCAACTAATCCAGAATAACGGCCACCTCCGGCAATCGTGGCTGACCCCTTAAGACTTTCGTCTGCTGTCATAATTTCAAAAATAGTATCATTGTAATAATCCAAGCCACGCACCATGCTGGTATCCACTTCAAAATCCAAATCTAGTGCCGTTAGTAATTCTTGTACACGTTGCCAATGGTTTTGAGATTCCGGTGTCAAATAATCCAAAATAGATGGTGCATCTGCAACGAAAATTTGATCTTTGGGATCCTTAGAATCCAGAACACGTAATGGGTTCTTTTCTAATCTTTCTTGTGAATCATGACTCAATTCATCAAAATGTGGTTTAAGATAATCAATAAGCGCCTGCCGATAAGCATCACGCGATGTTTTATCTCCTAAAGTATTAATAGCCACTTTTAAATTCTTTAAGCCTAGTGTTTTAAAGAAATCAACTGCCATAGCAATAATTTCAACATCCAATGCTGGGGATACTGCGCCAAAAGCTTCAGCACCGATTTGATGGAATTGACGGAAGCGACCTGCTTGAGGTCGTTCATAACGAAACATTGGACCAATATAAAATGCCTTATATGGTTTATCAAATTCTGGGCCGTATAATTTATTTTCGACGTAAGCACGTACAATACCGGCTGTCCCTTCCGGACGCAATGCCATATGACGATCACCCTTATCATAAAAATCATACATTTCTTTAGTTACAACGTCACTTGTATCACCCGCTGAACGACTAAATACGTCAAAGTTTTCAAAATGTGGGGTTCTAATTTCTTTAAAACCATAGTCGCCAAAAAGTAAACGCGCAATTCCCTCAACATGCTGCCACTGTTCAGTTTGCTGTGGTAATAAGTCTGCTGTTCCTTTGGGACGTTGAAAAATAGGCTTTGCCATAATATCAAAATATAAAATACGTTAAAACATATCTTATATCTTTCCTCCTAATATTATTATATTCATCAAACATATTTTGACATTGCCTAATAAAAAAGCACCCTTACGAGAAAATCTCGCTAAGGGTGCTTTTGGCACGGTACCACCTTAGATATGCCTACATTTTTAAAAATCAGACATGCTCAATTGCTTAACGCGCAACACACGAACTATTTTACTAGTTACCTCCAAGGTGTCTGAAGCTAGGTTTTTGTTTTGCTTTCAGCCTACACAAAATCTCTGAGGTGTCCATTACCTAACTTCGCCAATTCATCGGTCAAAATATACTATTAGTTTAGCACACAGTAAACTAAAGTCAACTATATAAATGTTAGAATATGGTATAATTTTAAGATAAAAAATTTGATTTGATGGTCATAAACATGATAAAAAAATGGTTACTCAGCAATCTCATTGGCATCATTATGTCAGTTGTCATATTAATTTTCACTTTTGGTCTTTTATACTCACTCTTACACCGCAATGAAATCATTACCGAACCGCAAAATATCCCACTGCGTACTGGCCCAGGTATAGCCTATTCACAGAAAGAAAAACTTAAGCGACACACAAAGTTACATATTTTAAGCAAACGTCACGGCTGGTATAAAGTAAGATGTAGTGATAACGAAAAAGTTGGTTGGATTGCGGGTTGGTTACCAGAAAATCAGTCACTTCAAAAAATAACACCGCTTTCTGAATCAACTATTGTATTGGATGCTGGTCATGGCGGTAATGATACTGGTGCACTTAGTAATGATAACAATCATTATGAAAAGACCTACACTTTAAGTACAGTTAAGAAAATCCAACAACAATTAGTCCAACAAGGTGCGCGTGTTATTTTAACTCGTAAAGATGATACGCTTGTCCCTTTGCTGCATATTCCCACACCAGCACAAAAACAACAGGCCGATGCTTTTATTTCAATACACTATGATTCATCTTCTGAAGACAATACAGCAAGTGGTATTTCTCAATACTATTATCATCAGTCTAATGGTTCTAAACAATTAGCAGAGTCCTTAAGTCAAAAATTCAATGATTTACCCTTACATAATCGCGGCGTAGATACGGCGGGTTACATCGTGATTAAAAATAATTCACGTCCAGCAGTTCTACTTGAGATGGGTTTTATCAATAATGATGATGATTTCCAATATATTCGAAGTCAAGATTATCAACAAAAAATTGCTCAGCGTATTACTTCCGGTATAGACAATTACATTCGCAAACAAATAGCTGATTAAGATGAAAAAAGCATACCTATAAGGCATGCTTTTATTTATTTTGTGTATCAAATATAATCGTCACTGGTCCATCATTTGTAAGTGAAACTTGCATATCAGCACCAAATTCACCTGTTGCAACGGTAATACCAGCTGTACGTAACGCTTGGTTAAATGCATTGTACATTTGCTTAGCAAAATCTGGTTGCCCAGCATCCGTGAAGCTTGGACGATTACCTTTCTTAGTATTAGCATATAAAGTAAATTGTGATATCGACAAAATACTACCACCGATATCTAATAAACTAAGATTCATTTTGTGCTGATTATCTTCAAAAACACGTAATTTTGAAATTTTATTCACTAAATAGTCAATATCTGCTACTGTATCTTGATCATTAACAGCAACTAACAAAACATATCCCTGTCCAATTTGGCCAGTAACGGTACCGTCGATGGTAACCATTGCATCAGATACACGTTGCAATACAATTTTCATACATACCCCAATTCATTCAAGTACCATTTAGTGGAATGCTCGTTCCACATCATAAACAGCTGGCAAATTATTCAACGCATCTAAAATAGCTTCCAACTGTTGTCTATTTTTAACACCCAATGATAGAGAAACTTGTGCCATACCATTTTTGATTACACGACCATTTACCGAATTAACGTACTTTGTTCTGGCATTCACCGTTCTTAAGACATCATTTAATAAACCTGTACGATTCTCACCACTCACTGTCACATCTGCATCATAATTAGGCTTCAAGCCGTTTTCATCTTCCCACTGGACATCAACCAATCGTTGCCCTTGTGCTTCAGCTGCTCGAATATTAGGACACCCGATACGATGGACAGAAATACCACGCCCTTTTGTAATGTATCCTTTTACCTCATCCCCTGGTACTGGCGTGCAACAGCGGCCTAATCGTATTAACAAATTATCAACACCAGCAATAACAATATCATCTGTACCACTACGCCGGCGCTGAGAAAGTGCTACTTCATTACGTTCAATTGCATGGCCTTCTTCTAATAGCTCACGCTGTAGGTTCTCGTTGGCCTGCTTTTCACGTGCTTCTCGGATATCTTCTGTTAATTTATTAGCTACTCCTGGTACTTGAACATCACCAAAACCAATAGCTGCTAACATATCATCAGCCGAGTGATAATGTAACCTTTCTGCACCTTTAGCTAAGTTTTCAGTTGTTAATAATTCATCCGAATTAAAGCCATTTTCACGTAAATGATGCGCTAGTAAATCTTTAGCAGCAATAATATTATCTGCACGATCAAGTTGCTTGAAATACTGTTTAATTTTATTTCGTGCACGTCTTGTCGCAACAAGATTCAACCAATCTGGACTTGGTTTTGCCGTCGCACTTGTAATAATTTCAACAATATCGCCTGTTTTAATTTTATAATCTAACGGTACAATACGACCATTGACCTTTGCACCGGTAGTTTTAATCCCGACGTTTGTGTGAATCGAGAAAGCCATATCCAATGGCTGTGCTCCTTTGGATAATTCAAAAACATCACCACGTGGAGTAAAAGCGTATACACGATCACTAAATAGATCACCTTGCACACTATCCATAAAATCTTCAGCATCCTTGGCACCTTGTTGTAATTCCAAGATACCTTGAATAACATTGAGTTTTTGCTCAGTTTGATCTTTAATCTTAGCTTCTTGATCAGACCCTTTGTTCTTTTTATATGCCCAATGTGCTGCTACACCAAATTCAGCGATTTCATGCATGTCATGTGTTCTAATTTGAACTTCTAGAGGGCGGCCTCCAGGACCAATAACTGTTGTATGTAAACTTTGATAACCATTGGCTTTTGGTAACGCAATATAATCTTTGAAGCGACCCGGAATTGGTGTCCATTTCGAGTGAATGGCACCTAAAATAGCATAAGTATCCGGTATCGTATTAGTTAATATACGAACAGCTGATAAATCATAAATTTCTTCAAAATTCTTATTTTTATCGACCATTTTACGGTATATGGAATAAATATGTTTTGGTCGACCATACACTTTAGTATTTTCTAACTTTAAATCCTGAATAGCATTTTCAATCTCATTGACGGCATCATCCACATAATGAATACGTTCTTCACGTCGCATATTCATCAAAGATGCAATATGATGATATTCTTCGGGATTCAAATAACTTAATGATAAGTCTTCTAATTCCCATTTCATTGCACTAATACCCAAACGATCAGCCAACGGTGCATAGATATCCAACGTTTCATTCGCAATTCGTTGTTGCTTGTCGGGACGTAACGCACCAAGCGTCCGCATATTATGTAAACGATCAGCCAACTTAACGATGATAACTCGAATATCTTGTGACATCGCTAATAATAACTTACGATGATTTTCGGCAAGTTGTTCTTGGGAACTTTTATATTTAATTTTACTGATTTTTGTCACGCCATCAATGATACGCGCCACTGTATCCCCAAACTTGTCCTCAACATCTTCTAAGGTGGCTGGTGTATCCTCAACGACATCATGTAAATAGCCTGCAACTACTGTCGCCGTATCCATTTTTAAATCAGCTAGAATACCTGCAACTTGTATTGGATGAATAATATAAGGTTCGCCCGATTTACGGAGTTGTTCTTTATGTAAATCCGCTGCCCATTCATAAGCCGCTTTAACAGAAGCAGCATCTTGCTGCGACATATAATCTTTAACTAGGTCGAGTACTTCTTGTGCTGTATATATTTTTTGTTTTGCCATAAGCTTCTTCACACTATTATATTAGTAAACTATCTGTTGCCAATACGAACCAATATAATATTTCCTTTCATTTAATGATTGGAAAATATAAATATCAAACTTTGTGCAACAATTTTGTTCTTTATCGCTGTCGTTATACTGTTAATTTATTATATTAAAGATTATCCGTTTCTACAAGATAATCCGAACAATAAAAAAGCCCGCAATTAAGCGGACTCACCCAGACAAGCATCTGTAGGCCATGTTTTGTTCCAGTAATAGCGGGTACTATTACCTTCGGTAATCATCTATCTAAGCGTATAACGCCATACCAACCATCGTTTCGAATTCACTAGGTTAGCCGCCCCTACCAAAAGTTTGGGTTGCCCGCTTGTGGGGTTTACCGCGTTCCAAATACTAATTTTCATTAGCATATCGTCTCTGTGGCACCTTCAAGTTTACTATTGCATAGTACAAGACCTTAGCAATTTCAACCGCCGTCACATTTAGTCTAAGCTAAACGCGCCCGAGCTTATTTTTTATCTCGGCACAAACACTACCAGCATCACAGCTGGTGCGAGCATGGACCTTCCTCACGTGAGAATTATCACGCGCAATTACCCAATGCTTGTAATGTATTAAAACTCTTATTTTAAATCAGATATGATGGTGTCGTGATCTCTACCAAAAACTGCACGTTCTAAATTAGCAACACGCTTAATCAAGTCTAAGTTAGTAACAGGTTGTACTGTTTCTGACTGTGTTGGTGCTGCATCAAATGATGGTTCTGCACTCACTTGACTTGATGTTACATTAGTCGCTTGACTTTTTGCAACTGTTAACTGATCCTGTGCTTGCTTCAAAGCGCTTTGTAGCTTCGAAACTTCGCTTTGTAACTGATCAATTCGATTACTAAACGCACCGTAATCCTTGATAATATCATCTAAAAAGCTGTCGACATCCGCAGGATCATATCCTACGCCCATGCGCTTTTGCTTGAAAACACGATCAAGAATATCCTTCTGTGTGTACTTCACTTGTTCCAAAAGGCACACCTCACATTTCAATTTACTCTATATATAATACCAAATTTTTATCAAAAACACAAAAATATTGTACAAGATATCTCTAAAAATTGTCTTGTTGCAATGCATCATATTCTGTAGCATAGTCCTGCAAATCTGCCATGGTCACTTGCTGCATAGGATAAGGTGAACGATTTTGAAACTGTTTAATGGCTTTAAAGTCGTATTGTGTTTTACCTTCAAATTCTTCATCATAAATCAGCAAACAACTATCCGTATGTGACAACATAAAATTCTGGTAATTAATGAGTTGTCCAGGACTGTTATACGGTTGACTAGAAACACTATCGGAAAAATCACTTTGACCAATGATTTGTGCTAATTGTGCCTGATTATCTTCATTCCATTGGCTGCCAAACGCTTTGAATGGTAGCATCACCGCAATTTTAAAGTCAGGATATTCCTGCTTTAATTCTTGAGCGACCTCAACACTCCACTGTTCTACACCTAATTGTCCGCCAGTAATAAGCCATTCCAAGCCCATTTCTAATTGTTCTTTTAATAGACGCTTTAAAGCAAACTTTAGAATCTTTATTTTAGCATCTTTACCACTAAACACGCCTAATTCATAGCTACGATAGCCCGTTATCCAAACCCGTGACATATTTTTCTATCCTAAATTTTGAACTTTGTTATAATATATAGGATACCACTTCATTGATAGGAATATTATGACTATTCATTATCCAAAAGGCATGCATCATACATCACAGGTTACTAATATGATGCGCACCGGAAAAACAACTAAAAAGGCTCTGACATTCAGTCGCCGAGGTATGGGATTAGAGGAAGAAATTAACGTTGCAAATGATTTTTATCTTGCTAACCGGCTGGCCGTTATCCATAAAAAACCGACACCGATTACCATCGTTAACGTTGATTACCCTGCAAGATCAGCAGCTAAGATTACCGAAGCTTACTTTAAACAAGCTTCTACAACCGACTATAACGGTGTCTATCAGGGCCATTACATTGATTTTGATGCTAAGGAAACGAAAAATAAAACCTCTTTTCCTTTAAAGAATTTCCATCAACATCAAATCGATCATCTAGCCAATGTCTTATCGCAAGGCGGACTCGGATTTGTTATCATTAAATTTACAAGTTTAAATGAAAACTATGTCTATCCCGCAAGTCATCTCATATATGAATGGCAATTACATAAAGGTAAACAGTCCATCTCTTATGAAACTATTGTGACGCATAGCTATCGTATTCCAGAAAGTCTAACACCTTCGTTGGATTACTTAGTTGCGCTTGATGAATGGTTAGCCCATATCAATAAATAAGGTGAATGTTTTCAAAATATGAGGAGCTTAAAAATATGAACGAGAACAGTACAAATGGTTCACGTGTTAATCGGAACCAAAAACTGTATGATCAACATCCTTCCAAGAAAAAAAATCGAAAGCCACGTAAAAAGCGTCGAAAATGGTGGTTAATTATCCTCGTATGGCTGTTTATACTTGGATTCATTGGTTCTTTAGCCGGCGCAGCAGTTTTCTTTACTTACGCAAATGATGCACCAAATATTACGGAAGCTGATTTAGCCTCAGAAAATTCTAGCGAAATTTTAGATAATCAAGGTAAAGTCATTTGGACCATGTCAACGCAGCAGCGTGACTACGCTTCTAACAGTGACATTCCAAAACAACTTAAACAAGCCATAACGTCTATAGAAGACCGTCGTTTTTATAAGCACAATGGTGTTGACCCTATCCGTATATTAGGCGCAGCACTTGCTAACTTCAAAGGCTCTTCACTGGGTATGCAAGGTGGCTCAACCTTAACGCAACAACTCGTTAAACTATCTGTTTTTAGTACCTCGTCTTCTGACCAGACATTAAAACGTAAAGCACAAGAAGCTTGGTTGGCTATGCGTGTTGAAAAGAATTTTAGTAAAAATCAAATTCTAAACTTCTATATCAATAAGGTTTATATGGGTCATGGTGTGTATGGCATGAAAACTGCCTCAGAATATTTTTATGACAAACCTCTGACGCAACTTTCATTGGCACAATTAGCATTATTAGCTGGCTTGCCACAGTCTCCAACTAACTATGATCCCTATAGCAGTGATACTTCTGCTGCTAAAGCACGTCGTAATTTAGTTTTACAGTCAATGGCAACGAATAACATCATTACACAAAAGCAAGCTAATGAAGCTAAAAAGGTATCCGTTACTGAGGGTCTAAAAAGTCTAGATTCGAAGGCTGAGTTAGCCAATGCTAATCGCAAAGTTGTGGACGCCTACGTTTCTTCCACACTTTCTGAAGTTAAAAAATTAGGTTATGACACAACTAAGTCTGGCCTAAAGATTTACACCAATATGGATTCTAATCTACAACAAAACTTGTATGATACAGTGAACGGTACAAGCGTTGCTTTCCCTAGTGACCAAACACAAGTAGGTGCTACAATGACTAATCCTGAAAATGGTCGCGTAGTCGCACAAATTGGTGGCCGAAATGTTTCCACAACCTTAGCACTTAATCGTGCCACACAAACAACACGTTCTTCTGGTTCATCAATCAAGCCATTGTTAGATTATGGTCCAGCTATTGAATATCTAAATTGGCCTACTAACCGTACCGTTGTAGATAAGGCTTACAAATACACTGGAACAAATATTTCATTGAATAACTGGGATGGTAAGTTCATGGGTAACATCACAATGCGAACAGCCCTTACCCAATCTCGAAATACCCCTGCCGCACGAACACTTGAAGAAGTTGGTGGTACCCGCGCTGGTGAATTTGTTAATAGTCTTGGTATCCCCACTTCAGAAACGCCTGGAGGCTCTGCTGCTATCGGTATCGATTTCTCTTCTGAACAAGCAGCTGCAGCCTTTGGTGCTGTTGCCAACGGTGGCACATACTATAAACCAAGCTATGTTAAGAAAATCACCACAGCAGATGGTACAACACATAATTTCAATACATCAGGTAAACGTGCTATGAAGTCCAGCACTGCCTTTATGTTAACGGATATGATGAAAGGTGTCATCAAACCAAATGCCTCTGCTGCCGACGCTGAAATTACCGGTCTGCATCAGGCCGGTAAATCTGGATTAGTATCTTATGCAGAAGATGCGGGGATGCCTGATCGAGCTATTCAAGATTCTTGGTTTACTGGTTATACACGCTCCTACGCCCTATCCGTTTGGACAGGATATGACCAACCTAAAGAAAATTATATTCCATGGGAATCACAAGACTTACCTGCTCAAATTTATCAGCACGTCATGTCATATGCGATGTCTGATAAAGAAAATAAAGATTGGGTCGCTCCCGACACTGTCACACCGGTTGTCAAAGGAAATATTGTTGAATATGAAGTTAAAGATGCTTCTTGGAGCAATGGCGGTTTACCAACCGTAAATTCAATTTCTCAATCTGGTGAAACACCGGCTGAAGCTGGTATCAGCTCTGGATCAGCTAGTGTTGGTTCTAATAACTAATCATTATAAAAAGCATGTACTCAAATGTCGAGTACATGCTTTTTATTAGCTATTTAATTCAATATATCATAACTGTTTCGCCAATATTCAAGACGCCTTAAATATCATCACTTTGAAAATCATGTTCAATTTGAATCATATCTTCATCAGGATCATCACGTGTATCACCAAAAAATGTAAATAGACCAAGAATGAGGTATAAACCACTAAAGTAGAATCCGTAATCTGTTGATACTGCTTGCCATAGTAATGTGGCAAGTACGCTGAATCCTAAGGGTAAGACAACCAATATAAAAGGTGTTAACCCTCTTTTCCTTGTATACAAACCAAGATAAAGCATATAGACACCATTAATCAAAAAATAAACCAAAGCAAGACGCGTCAATTCATTGAATCCTAGTAATCTACTAAAATAAGGCGAAAAAACACCCAAAAATAGTGATATTAGAATATGATAAACATAGCTTTTATTAAGATTGTTTTTTACCATAAGTTTACCAACTTCCAAATGTATATAATGTATTTTAACGAATTATACCAATTCGCACAATAGGCTAACAGCAGATAAAGCGTATAATGGCGCCGTTTCCGCACGTAATATTCTTGGGCCTAATCCTGCTGACAGAAAATCATGATGGCTTAAATCTTGGATTTCATTTTCTGTTAATCCACCCTCTGGTCCAAATAACATCGCTAATCTGCTATGTTGGTGATGGTTAACAACCGACACTAGCGCCGCATGTTCATTATGGCGTGCTGATTCTTCCCATGCCACAATACCAGCATCTTTTGGCACTTTGAGAATATCTTGCCAACTCATAAATACAATCTCAGGTATTTTTAATCGATGGGATTGTTCCGCAGCAGCTTTAGCAATTTTTTGTAATCGTTGTTGTTTTTTTGGTAACTGTCGATCCCAGTTAGCTACTGTCCGTGTCATCTTAGTAAAAATAATTCGATTGGCACCTAATTCCGTAGCCTTTTGAACCAACCAATCGGAGCGATCATTCTTTAAAGGTGAAACGATTAAATCAATACTAATAGGTAACTCAATGTCTCCTGCATCTTTTTCATCAATAACACGCAGCACCATTTCATGACGATCCAATGTTTCAACTTCAGCAATATAAATCACTTTCTGAGATGGGGTGACGAACTCTGCTTGACTTCCAATCTTAGCACGTAATACTCTACCAAAATGTTGAAAGGCATCAGCATCTGATGTTAATGTGAAAGTTTCTGATATTTCATTGTTTAAAAAGTATCTCTGCATACTATGCTATTTCCTCATCGACTAGTTTTTGAACAATAAAACTATGCCAGTCTCCCATTTGATTATGTTGAATGACTTGGTAGCCAGCGTCAGTGAATTGATTCAAAATATGATGTGCATTCGCCTCGATAATACCAGATACCATAAAGTAACCACCTGGTTTTAAATAGCCCCAAATCTGTGGGATCAATAACTCAATCACATCTGCTAAAATATTAGCCACAATTAAATCAACAGGCGCTGAATCAACACCTGCCATCAAGTCACTAACAATAACCTTAACATCTTGTGCTATCGGATTAACAAGTAAATTATCTCGAGCAACTTGGACCGCATCGTCGTCAACATCTGTTGCTAAAATCTGTGCCACGCCCAACTGTTTCGCTGCAATCGATAATACGCCTGATCCAGTACCAATGTCTAACATGGTTTCTCCACCACGAACGACTGTTTCCAAGGCCTGCAACATGAGCTTGGTTGTAGGATGTGTTCCTGTTCCAAAAGATAGTTCAGGATTCAAAAAGATAGGATACTCATGCTCTTGCTGTGGCAAAAACGATTCCCAAGCTGGTACCACAGTGAGATGACGTGTGATTCGTGTCGCATGATAATAAGCTTTCCAGTTATCAGACCAATCTTTTTCGCTAATACCTGCAATATCTAGTGTTGCAGGCGACGCATTGATACCATATCTTTCTAAGCTTGCTAATGCTGTTTTTATCGTCTGAATAATATGACGGATAGCAGCATTATCTTCAAAGTAAGCTGTAATTTTTACGGGTGTCACTTGATCATTCACTTGAACGCCCTCTGCACCAGCACCATCCATTAAAATGGCAGAAACTGCCTCGATGGCTTCATCACTGGTATTGACAGTAATCGCTTGCCAATTCATTATATTTCCTCATTATGTCGCACAACAACTTTTCCAATCATTCGGCCACTTTCCACGTCTTGAGTTGCTTGCCGAATATTTTCAGCTGTTAACCCATGATAGGTTTTGGTTAATGTCGACTTAATTTTTCCTTCTTCTAATAGTTGACTAATCTTAGATAATGCTTGCCCTTGTGTTTCCATGGCAATACCATAGTTTGCCTTAGCAAACATAAATACCCAGCTAAATTGAACGCCTCGATTTTTCAAAGGTGCCATATCAATTGGCGCTGTCGTTTCTACAATTGAAACAATATGTCCAAACGGCTTAATCGTTTGCAGAACAAGAGACCAATAGGCATTTGTATTCTGTAAAATTGCAATATTATCTACCTGATCATGTCCAATCTTTGTAAGTTGTACTTGTAAATCTTGATGATAGTCAAGGATGTAATCAGCACCTAAAGATTTAACCCATGCGACTGATTCTGGACGAGAGGCTGTCGTAATAACAACCATCCCCATATATTTAGCTAATTGAATTAAAGTTGAACCAACACCTCCAGCACCATTCACAATAAAAATCGTATGTCCTTGCGCGCTGTTACTATCAATCTGGTAGCCCATAGCATCCCCTAAAATTTCTGAGGCAGTAATTGAGGTTAACGGCATTGCAGCTATTTCTTCATCACGCAACGTCTGGGGTGCTAATGCGACTAAACGTTCATCAACTAATTGATATTCCGCATTAGATCCCTGTCGCATCTGTGCGCCCGCATAAAATACTTTATCACCAACTTGAAAGTCTGTAACTTGAGATCCCTTACTGATTACTTCACCCACAGCATCAAAACCGAAAACACGAAATTCACCATTATTTTTGTAACTTTCTCGCATTTTAATATCTACTGGATTAATAGCGCTTGCCAATACTTTAATTAATAAATCTCGACTGGTAGCGGATGGCCGTGCAATTACTTTGGCAGTAAAAGCACGAGCGTCTTGGCTAGGCAAGAATTGATCTACACCAATAGCCGTCATTTTCACTTGACCAAATGGCCAAAATTTTTTAATTTTGTCAATAACTGATATTGCCATACCCAACCTCTTTCTTGTTCGACACGTTTTCAATTTACTGAAATAGCACTTCTATCACTATCTTAGCACCATAAACAAAAAAGTGAATCAGTAACGATACGACTAATTACCACGTGAGTATTGTTCGTCATCATCTGTATTCAATACTGCCATAAATGCTTCTTGTGGAATATCCACAATACCAACAGCCTTCATACGTGCTTTACCTCTTTTTTGCTTGTCCAATAATTTAGCACGTCGATCTGGATCACCAGTATGAATTTTAGATGTCACATCTTTGCGATAAGCCTTAATATTAGTACGTGCAATAATCTTAGAGCCAATCGCTGCTTGAACTGGAATTTCAAAGTTTTGACGTGGAATTAACTCTTTCAATTTAGCCGTGATAATGCGACCGCGTTCAGCAGCAAATGTACGATGAACAATGAAACTCAATGCATCTACTTTCTCACTGTTAAGTAAAATATCAATCTTAACTAAATCACTTTGTCGCATACCACTAATTTCATAATCTAATGATGCATACCCACGTGTATTAGATTTTAAGCGGTCAAAGAAATCAAAAATGATTTCTGAAAGCGGAATATAGTATTTAACGTTAACCCGTGAGGCATCTAAATAATCCATCGTGTCAAATTCACCACGTTTACGCTGGGCTAATTCCATCACTGCACCAACATATTCATTTGGCACCATAATCGATGCATGGACGTAAGGCTCTAATATAGATTTAATTTGACTAGCTTCAGGTAATTCTGATGGGTTTTCAATTTCAACAACTTCATCGTCGCTCTTGGTTACTTGATAGGTTACTGACGGTGCTGTAGTTACTAAGTCTAAATTAAATTCACGCTCTAGACGCTCTTGAATCACATCCATATGCAGTAATCCAAGGAATCCAACACGGTACCCAAATCCTAGAGCCTGTGATGTCTCAGGTATAAACTCCAATGCCGCATCATTCAACTGCAATTTTTCTAAGGCTTCACGTAAATCTGTATATCTCGCGTTGTCTGCTGGATATAATCCTGCATATACCATCGGCGTCATAGGGCGATAACCAGGCAAAGGTTCTTCAGCTGGATGAGTAGCCAATGTTACTGTATCCCCTGAATGTGTGGTCGTAATATCTTTAATAGATGCTGTTAAATAGCCAACATCTCCAGCCATCAAATAATCACGTTTTTGTGCATCTGGTGACATGACACCAACTTCAGTCACGTCATATTCCGCTCCTGTATTCATAAGTCGAATACGGTCGCCAGGCTTAACGATACCTTCTTTAATTCTCAAGTTCAGTACGACACCACGATAAGCGTCATATTCCGAATCAAAAATAAGTGCACGTAAAGGTACTTCTAAATCCCCTTGTGGTGCTGGTAAATCAGTTACAATTCTTTCAAGTAATTCAGGAATACCGATACCTTGCTTTGCCGATGCTAATACTGCTTCCGATGCATCAATACCAATAACATCCTCGATTTCTTGTCTGACTTTTTCAGGATCAGCAGCAGGTAAATCAATTTTATTAATGACTGGCAAAATTTCTAAGTCATTATCCAAAGCTAAATAAACATTGGCTAATGTTTGTGCTTCCACGCCCTGTGCTGCATCCACAACTAAAATTGCGCCTTCAGCAGCGGCCAAAGAACGTGATACTTCATATGAAAAATCAACGTGTCCTGGTGTATCAATCAAATGAAAAATATACGTCTCGCCATCTTTTGCATCATAATGGACCTCAACAGCATTTAACTTAATTGTGATACCACGTTCTCGTTCTAGCTCCATCGTATCAAGTAATTGATTTTGCATATCACGTTCAGCAACAGTATGCGTCTGTTCTAAGATACGATCAGCAATTGTTGACTTACCGTGGTCAATATGCGCAACAATACTAAAGTTACGAATATGTTTTTGTCTTTCTTTTAAAGCGTTAATATCAATATTAGGCATAATTTTCTAGCGCATTATCTCACTACAATGCGTTTTCTTTCTTTATATATACACTCTTATTTTACCAATAAAAAAGCGCTGGATAAACCCGCGCTTTGCATTATTTTAATCATTATATATCGCTTTATTTTGTTACAATTTGATTCAAATCACCTAATTGCATAATTAAACGATTAATTTGGCTTAATTGTGTCAAGCGGTTGTTTTTAATTCGTTCATCATCAACCATCACCATTGTATTATCAAAGTAATCTTGAATTGCTTGTGTCAAATTAGCTAGAGTCGTATAAACAACTTCAGCCCCTTCGTTCACCAATACATCAAGATTCAATTCATGTGTCAAACGATATAATGCCTGTTCAGCGTCGTTTTCTAATAGCTCCACTTGAACTTCCCCTTGTGCGACGTATCCATGCGCTAATTTTTGAACACGTGTCAAAGTTTCCATAACTTCTCGGAAATTAGCATCATCCTGTGCATGTTGTGCTAAAACATGCACGCGTTCATCAATATACACAATATCTGATATTGACTTCATTTGTGTTCCTGCTGCAATAATGTCTGAGCGAATACCTTTATCACTCTCAATTTTACGCACTCTATCCAATATGAAATTCAAAATCGTCTGTAGATCAGCACCCTCTGTTGCTGAATTCTTTGGTATAAATGTTGCTAAAACATCAGCTAAGGCGATGTGCCACTTTTTGTCTTTCAAAATGCGCACAATACCTGTTGCAGCACGACGCAACCCATAAGGATCATTTGATCCACTTGGAATTAACCCAGCAGCGAAGAAAGATATAATACCATCTAACTTATCAGCTAAGGCCAACACTGCGCCAACATCACTAACCGGCAAATCACCATCTGCACTAACTGGCAAATAATGTTCTTTAATAGCAGCAGCTACGGCATCACTTTCACCAAAGCGTTTAGCATAATGCTCACCCATAATACCTTGCAATTCATCAAATTCGCCAACCATACCAGTCATTAAATCAAACTTATAAATATCAGCACTGCGTAAGAGATCTTGCTGCTGTTGTGTTGTGAAATCAAATGATTCTGCTAATTGCGCTGCAAGTTGTTTAACACGCTGCATGTGTTCATAAACACTACCAATTTTTTCGTGGAAGACAAGCTTTTTAACTTTTTCCATATAATCAGCAATTGTCTTTTGCTGATCTTCTTGATAAAAGAAGACTGCATCTTCCAAGCGTGCAATCAAGACCTTTTCATTTCCGGCAATCACATTTTGTAAGTGATTAGCGTCACCGTTTCTTACGGATACAAAATAAGGCAATAAGTGCTGATCTTGATCTGTCACAAAAAAGAAACGTTGATGCTCACGCATTGAAGTGATTAAAACTTCATCAGGAACAGCTAAATATTTCTCATCGAAGCTACCTGAAAAAGTTGTGGGCCACTCAACAATATTATTCACTTCTTCTAGCAGGTCTTCATCAACATGCAGCACCCATTGGTGTTGTGCTGCAATATCATCTAATTGCTGGCGAATTTTTTGTTTACGTTGGTGCGCGTCCGCCACAACATGCGCTAATGCCAATGTTTCTTCATAACTTTGAGCATTTAAAATGTCGATGTTGTCCGAACTCAAGAAGCGATGTCCTCGTGTCGTGCGACCAGAACGAACATCTAGAACTGAAAAATCAACAATGTCACTGTCAAATAGCGCAACTAACCAACGTATTGGACGGACATAAAGAAAATCAAAATTAGCCCACTTCATGTAAGTTGAAAACTTCATTTGCTCAACAACTTCACTACCAATATTAGCTAAAATATCGATGGCAGGTACTCCTGAAATATGTTTTGAAACGAAAACATACCCATCTTTTTCAACGAAATCATCTGGCGTGGCCCCTTTTCCTCGGGCAAACCCCTGTGCAGCTTTACTCCAATTACCGGTGTCGTCTTTTGCAATTTTTAAAGATGGACCACGATATTCTTCATCAATCGATGCACTATTTTCTGCAACATCAATGAGTTGGACAGCTAATCTTCTAGGTGTTGAATAAGACTTAATTTCTGCAACATCTAATCTGTGTTGCTCAAGAAAAGCTTGTGTCCGCTTGACTAACTGTTCTGCCGCACCTGTTACAAGATGTGCAGGTACTTCTTCTAAACCAATTTCTAATAAAAATGTATGTGCCATTTGCTTTGTACTCCTATATTTGCTCAATAATGTTTGGTGTATCAATGAATAATGCGATTATTTTTCATCTTTATTAGGCACATACTTGCCATTTTCACCTAAATATTTCTCACGTAGTACTTCATCTTTTAACAATGGGAAACCACGCTTAGCACGTTCTTCAATAAAGACATGCGACACTTTACGTGCCATTGCACGAATACGATGTAAGTATCCTGCACGTTCAGTAACAGATACGGTCCCTCTAGCATCTAATAAATTAAAAGTATGTGAAGACTTTAGAATATAATCATATGCAGGATGTACAAGTCCGAGTGCCAATAGACGTGTTGCTTCTTTTTCATAATCATCAAAATGCTTTAACAAAAGTTCTTGATCTGATTCATCAAATGCATAAACAGAGTGCTCATATTCTGGTTCTTTAAAGATATCACCATATAATACACCGTTTCCCCATTCTAAATCGTACACTGTTGGCACTTCTTGAATGTATGATGCTAATCGTTCCAAGCCATAAGTTACTTCTGCAGTGACAGAATCTACTTCAATACCACCAACTTGTTGGAAATAAGTGAACTGCGTTACTTCCATCCCATCTAGCCAAACTTCCCAACCAATACCAGCGGCACCCATTGAAGGGTTTTCCCAGTTATCTTCCACGAAGCGAATATCGTGTTCTAAGGCATTGATACCTAGTGCTTCTAGGGAACCAAGATATAGCTCTTGTATATTTTCTGGTGAAGGCTTCATCACTAATTGAAATTGATGATGTTGGAACATACGGTTTGGATTATCACCATAACGGCCATCGGCTGGACGTCTAGAAGGCTGAACATATGCTGCATTCCAAGGCTCTGGACCATTGGCACGCAAAAAAGTATAAGGGCTCATCGTACCAGCACCAACTTCATTATCATATGCTTGCATTAAATTAGCACCTTGCGCACTCCAATACTTCTGCAAAGTTAAGATGATATCTTGTAAAGATAATTTCTGGGACATATCACATTCGACTCCATTCACTTATTTTGGGTTTAAATTAGATTCATTAGCACACAAAAAGCGCCCTAATGTCAAAATGACATCAGGACGCTCTTCGCGCGGTTCCACCTGATTTCCGGATATATTATCCGACACTCGAGTATTCCAATTCTTTCGGTGAACGCCACTTCACGTCATTAAGAAATTGCAATATATACCATGTTATTATGCACCGCAGGACGGCGTTCGTCAAGAAATAATTAGATAGTTAATAATTCTTCTTCTTTTTCTGCTGCTATTTTGTCAATAGCCTTTACATTCTCATCTGTCAATTTTTGAGCTTCAGTTTCGGCCTTGTGCATATCGTCTTCGTTAAGCGCATCATCTTTTTTGATACTATCCATAACATCGCGTCGAATGTTACGGATGGCGACTTTAGCTTTTTCACCTTCAGCTTTAACATCTTTAGATAATTCCTTACGACGTTCTTCTGTCAATTGTGGAATTACCAAACGAATGGCATTACCATCGCTAGCAGGATTCAAACCTAGGTCAGAAACATTAATTGCATGCACAATTGCATCCAATGCTGTTTTATCAAAAGGTGTTACTAATAAAATACGTGCTTCTGGTACTTGAATTGATGCCACTTGATTAAGTGGTGTCATCGCACCATAGTATTCTACTTCAACACGATTAAGTAATGCTGGATTAGCACGTCCCGCACGGATACCAGCTAATTCACGTTGTAAAGCATCTTGGGCTTTTTGCATCCGTGCCTTTGCGTCTGAAAAATCAAAACTCATTATTCTGCTCCTTTAACTGTGGTACCAATATTTTCACCACGAACAACACGCTTAATGTTTCCTGGTGTATTTAAATTAAATACAACGAGTGGCATATTATTATCCATAGATAATGAACTAGCCGTTGAATCCATCACTTTCAAACCTTTTTTAAGGATATCGAGATGGGTCAATTCTTCAAACTTTACTGCATCTTCATGTGTTCTTGGGTCTGCTGAATAAACACCATCCACACCATTTTTAGCCATCAATATCGCATCAGCATTAATTTCATTAGCACGTAAAGCTGCTGTTGTATCAGTACTGAAGTAAGGTGAACCTGTACCAGCCGCAAAAATAACAATTCGTCCTTTTTCTAAATGGCGAATCGCACGGCCACGAATATAAGGTTCAGCAATTTGACGCATTTCGATAGCTGTTTGTACACGTGTATCAACACCCGTGCGTTGCAATGCATCTTGCAAAACTAATGCATTCATTGTGGTACCAAGCATACCTGTGTAATCGGCACGAGAACGTTCCATACCTACTTTAGCTGCTGGCTCACCACGCCACAAGTTACCGCCACCAACAACAATGGCAATTTGTACACCCAAATCGTATACATCCTTTAATTCTTGTGCGATTGATGAGACCGTCTCTAAGTCAATACCACTTTCCTTGTCGCCAGCCAACGCTTCACCAGATAATTTCATTAATACACGTTTATACTTTACGCTATTACTCATTATTTGCCTCTTCTACCTTTGCTTGTTTAATTATACCAAAATGCTTGGCTTTTCAGTAAAACGTCTCAAAAAAAGATGCGCCAACAAAACAGCGCATCTTCATGCTAAATTAGCCTAATTGTGCAGCAACTTCAGCAGCTAAATCCGTCACCTTCTTTTCGATACCTTCACCAACTTGGTAACGAACAAATGACTTTACTGAACCATTCTTACTTGCTACGAATTGAGCAACTGTTTGGTCCCCATTTTTAACGAAATCTTGATCCAACAAAGTAATTTCAGCCAAGAACTTCTTGATACGTCCTTCGACCATCTTTTCTTTGATGTTGTCTGGCTTACCAGCAAGATCTTCAGATTTCAATTGTACTTCTTTTTCATGCGCAATAACTTCAGCTGGCACTTCAGAATCAGCAATATACTTAGGCGCAATAGCAGCAATATGCATTGCAACATCCTTAGCAGTACTTTCATCTGCACCTTCTAACACAGCCAACGCAGAAATAGAACCACCCATGTGTGAGTAAGCACCGAAGTTTTCTGCATCAGTCTTTTCGATTACCGCGAAACGACGCAACGTAATCTTCTCACCAGTAATTTGTGTTGTGTGAATAATCACATCGTTCAAAGTTTGTCCATCTGCAACTGGTAATACAAGTGCTGCTTCAACATCCTTAGGATTTGCTTCAACAATTGTCTTTGCAACTGTACGTAGCAATTCGTTAAATTCTGCATTACCTGCAACGAAATCAGTTTCTGAGTTCAATTCAACGATTGCCGCTTTGTTACCTTCAACAGTAACATAAGTCATACCTTCAGCAGCAACACGGTCTCCCTTTTTAGCTGCCTTAGCCATTCCCTTTTCGCGCAACAAATCAATTGCCTTTTCCATGTCGCCATCGGCTTCAACCAAAGCCTTCTTTGCGTCCATCATACCAACGCTTGTCTTATCACGTAATTCCTTCACTTGTGCAGCAGTAATTGCCATTATTGTGCTCCTCTAAAAATAATTTAGTTTTATTATAACAAATTGCATTAAAAAATGCCGCTTCACGTCCCAAACAGGTCCGCGTGGAACGGCATTTAGTATAATTAATTACTTGTTGCCTTCTTCGACAATGTTTGTAATTTCTTCAATTGATTCAACGTTGTCATCACCTTCAACGAAAGCATCTTCTGGTGCTGAATCTTGGCCTTGACGACCTTCGATCACAGCATCAGCCATCTTTGAAGTAATCAAACGAACTGCACGAATAGCATCATCGTTAGCAGGAATCTTAACATCAACAAGGTCAGGATTTGAGTTTGTATCGATCATTGCAACAACAGGAATGTTCAAAGAACGGGCTTCCTTAATTGCAATCTCTTCTTTGTTAGGATCAACAACAAACAATACGTCAGGCAAACCTGGCATATCCTTGATACCACCCAAGAACTTTTCCAACTTGGCATGTTGCTTGTTCAACAAAACAACTTCCTTCTTTGGCAAGGCATCAAATGTACCATCTTCAGCCATCACTTCAAGATCCTTCAAACGTTGGATACGTGTCTTGATTGTGTTCCAGTTTGTCAAAGTTCCACCCAACCAACGATGGTTGATAAAGTATTGACCTGCACGTGTTGCTTCTTCAGCAATAGCATCAGCTGCTTGCTTCTTTGTACCAACAAACAAAATGTTAGCACCATCAGTAGAAGCATTACGCACAAAGTTATAAGCTTCGTCAGCTAACTTCACTGTCTTTTGTAAATCGATAATGTGGATACCATTACGCTCTGTAAAGATGAATTCGTCCATCTTTGGGTTCCAGCGACGTGTTTGGTGTCCGAAATGAACTCCTGCTTCAAGAAGTTCTTTCATTGAAATAACTGCCATGTTCTAATCTCCTAGGTTTTGCCTCCGGTAAATTCTGCATTCATAATGACATTTCTGCACCTATGTGAACTCATCTACCGTGTGTATTTATTGCTTATGCAACCCTTACATTTTACATGATTATAAACTACCAGTCAATAGCGTGTTCATGTAAGAAATGTTCTTTTTGTGTCCGAGTGAGCTTTTTAAAAGCAGCCTCCGCCTTTAATGCATCACTTTTGGTTGTAAAAGCTTCTGCATAGATTAATTTGAGTGGATGTCGAGACTTTACTCTAGTGAATTTTGCACCTTTGAAAGCTTGATGAACAGCAAAACGTTTACCCACATCATCTGTGAAACCGGCATAGAAATAATCATCAGCAGTGTGTAAAACATAGAAATAATAAATTTTGCTTATTTGTTCCATACGTCACCATAAAGTATCTCATGCACTTGCGACGTATATGCATTATCTTCGGTATAAGCGATAATTGGTGGTAAAATTCGTACGCCTCCAGGTTTACCAGCCTTTATAGCTTCAACTAATACCATATTGGCTTCCCGACCAGCTTTGCCATATACAAATTGCACACGTTTAATCATCAACTTACGTTCAGCAAACGCGGCAAAAATATCTGTTAGACGTTCTGGTCGATGTACCATGTAAAATTTACCATTATTTTTTAATAGTTTGTTTGCAATCTGTGCAAGTTTAGGTAAGTCAATGGTCAATTCATGCCGAGCTAATTCATAATGTCTATCAATATTCGTTTTTGTAGTCGCATTCAGTGGGAAATATGGTGGATTACTTAACACAGTTTCCACACTCCCTGGTTTAATATCATCAAAAATTGTATTCATATCGCGATTAACCACACTCACGCGCTCCTGCAAATGATTAGTGACAATACTGCGTTGTGACATTTCTGCGAGCTCTGGCTGAATTTCAACGAGTTTAACAATTCCAGTAATTTTGGGCGCATAAAGCAAACCCACTGCGCCTGTACCGGACCCAAGATCAACCGTTATGCCACGTCCCTTACCTTTAGGTTGCGCAAAATACGCGAGTAAAATAGCATCTAATGAATATGAAAACATATCTGGATTTTGAATAATATAAATATTTTGCGACGAAAGGCCATCCAATCGTTCGCCTGGTTTAAGATGAGTTTCTATCATAATATTGCGTTTCTTTCTATTAGTTGAGATAATACTAAGGATTATAAATGAGGTGTATTATTTAATGAAATTTTATGATTTTTTAAGAAGTGTAGCTGTCGGTATCATCTGGACAATCAATGGGCGTATCCACTATATGGGGAAGGACAACCTACCAGACGATAATTATGTTTTAGTTGGACCGCACCGTACCTGGTGGGATCCCGTTTGGTATGCAATTGCAGCCTACCCCAAACATTTTATTTTTATGGCAAAGATCGAATTATTTCGATTCAAACCACTCGCATGGCTTATCACCAAAGCCGGCGCCTTTCCCGTTGATCGTCATAATGTTGGACCAAGCGTGATTAAGACACCAGTCAACGAACTCAAGTCAGGTACGCGTTCCCTTGTCATGTTCCCTTCTGGATCGCGTCATTCATCCGAGCTCAAATCTGGTGCCCTAGTTATTGCAAAATTAGCTGGTAAACAAATTGTACCTGCAGTTTATCAAGGCCCTGTGACGTTTGGGCAACTTTTCCGTCGTAATAATACAACTGTTGCTTTCGGTAAACCTATCAATATTGACCGTAAAAAAAGGCTTACAGATGAAGTTATTGCGGATTATGCACAACAAATGCAAGCTGCTTTTGACCAATTAGATCATGATATCAACCCTGATTGGCATTATGAAGACCCAAATCCCAAAAATAATCAGAATCACTCATGAAGAAAAGCCTGAGCATAGTTGCCTCAGGCTTTTTAAATTATCCCATCATTAGCAACGGCCGCTGTAGACTAAGTTGTCTAAATCGATGGCTATTTCATTTGGTATATTAAGGGATAGTAGAATAAATTACTTTTTTTGTTGCTGTTGCTTCATTTGTGCCATCATCTGATTCAATTTCTTTTGTGATGGCTTTTGTCCCATCGACATCATCATTGATTTCATCATTTCTTCAGAAATTGGTGGGTTCTTTTGTAAGTAGCTCTTCATTGAATTACGTGCTAGGAAGAAACCACCAACCAATCCCACTGCTAAAGCAATAACTGCAACTAATACCATCATTAAACCTGTACTCATCTTGTTAAATCCCCTTAATTAGTCTGTAAACATTTTATCAGAGTTAACAAGCTTTTACCATAAAAGCGGATAAGAAACATTTAATAATTTAAAAAAATCTAAATAATTACGAACATATGTTTGAACTACGAACAAAAATTCGATATACTGAAATTAATTTATAACGAGTAGGATAGAAATGGCAAGCCAAGAAAGTAAACAAATACAAGTTTTACGTTTCATACATGAAGCGCAAACCAATAAAGGATATCCACCGACTGTACGAGAAATTGGTGAGGCAGTTGGCTTATCTTCATCTTCTACAATTCATGGACATATTGAGCGCCTCGTGAAAAAAGGCTATCTAAAAAAAGATACTAAAAAGCCTCGTGCCCGCGCCATCGAAGTCACAACTAGCGGCTTGGAAATTCTAGGGGTTTCAACAACACCTGGCCGGATTCCCGTATTGGGTGTGGTCACTGCGGGGCAACCCATTTTAGCAGTTGAAGAAAATGCAACTGAATTTTTCCCTATCCCAGATGATTTAGCACAGTTTGATGGTGACCTTTTTATGTTAAATGTTCGTGGTGATTCTATGATTGACATGGGTATTCTTAGTGGTGACAAAGTCATTGTCCGTAAGCAAGATAATGCGGATAATGGCGAAGTTGTTGTTGCTATGAATGAGGACAACGAAGTAACGGTCAAACGCTTTTTCAAAGAAGCGGACCACTACCGATTACAGCCAGAAAACACAACTATGGCGCCGATTATTTTACAAAGTGTAACTGTTCTTGGAAAAGTTGTTGGTTTGTATCGTGACGCTATTTATTAAAAATAGAATCAAATGAAATACCCCCAAAGTTAAAGTTCGAACTTTAACGCTGGAGGTATTTTTTATGACACTTATCTTAAAAGATTTCGCCAGAGAATGGTACAGTTTTCAATTCATCAAAATTATAGTGTTGAATATCTTCGATATTTGTAAAATAAGCCTGTAATGGCACACCCATCATCAAATTTACAGCACCCGATTTCTCTTTTAACACAATAACCGGAATACCCTTGGCGACAGCATAGCCAAATTCCCATGCTGTTCCTGGATCCACTTGATTATCTTCATAATCAATAACGGCAACTAATACGTCTGCCGATTCAATCGCCTTGACATCACCTGCATACGTTGCTTGACGCCAAGGTTCGCTGAATAATTCAAATTCTTCATGTTGATTTAAGCGTGGTGAAAAAAACGATGCAACAGTGTCGTTTGCTGCCAAAGCTGATTCCACTTGTTTAACGCGATTAATCTGTTCATCATCAAAAAAAGGGCTTGCTAAATAAATCTTTTTGGTCATCAAAATACTCCAATCCATTAATAATATTAGTTTAACATGGATTAAATCGCTTAGCTCAAGAACTCCCAATAGGATATACTAATACCATGACAAAAAAATACCATTTATCTTTTCCATTATTTATAGGTGCTATATTACTATTCATCACTTTAACTTACGGTGTTATTAACAACGCCACCTGGCTTCAGCAATTTGACCATACCCTGCAACATATCCTCATCCAACGTAACACAGTATTAGATTTTATTTTTATCAATGTTACACAACTAGGCAATAGTTCGACAATAGCCATTCTGTTAATGCTTATCTGCTTACTATTAGGTAGACTAAAAAACTATCGGGCAATGGTATTACTCTTAGTTAACACCATTATTTTTTCAGGATTAGTAACAATCGTTGTCAAACAGATTATTATGCGTGCACGCCCCACCCCACAACTCATTTTAGAGCATGGCTTTAGTTTCCCTTCTGGTCATGCCATGGTATCAATACTATTTTACGGTACGTTATTTTTAATTATTTATCGTGAATATCGTGTATTATTAATCAAACGCTTTCTATTGACACTACTTGCTATGCTCATGCTGATAATTCCCATTAGCCGTGTCTATATTAACGTGCATTATCCCAGTGATATCCTTGCAGGCATATCGTTAGGCTTCATTTTGCTTTATATTTCCAGCCATTATTTATTTAAATTACCAAGAAAACTTTTGGAGGATAATAACCATGCTACCATCTAGTCATAGCTTTACACATTATATTTTCGAACAAACTATTCAGGTTGGCGATACTGTGATTGATGCTACAACTGCTAACGGTGATAATACGCGCTTCTTGGCAACTCGTGTTGGCGCTACCGGTCATGTTATAAGTTATGCATTAACTAAGGATAATGCAAATAGTGCTGTAACCTCTCTTTTTATGAGTGGTTTATCAGAACGTGTAACCCTACTGGGTAAATCTTTAGATAGCGATTTTGTTCAAGAAATGGGTGCACAAGTTCAAGCATCAGCTATCATATTTGATTATTCAGATGATGTTGATAATCAAGACGCTCAGCCCAATGACTATTTAAATCAAATCGAGCGTACATTATTACGTTTAACACACGGTGGTATTTTAATTGCTAAATTTAATCATGTGCCTGAAAATTGGCAGCCTTTTAGAGAAAGCTTATTATCCGCAGACTTTAAACAAGCACTTTTCCAAACAGATAGTATTTCTGTATTTATGATTGAAAGAGTATAAAAAATGAAAAAATATTTACCACAAATTAGTATGGGTATCGTCTTACTGATCATCATCGCCGTTGCTGTGTTGTGGACTCGCCAACCACAACAAACTGCTACCGAAAGTACACAAAAGAAAACCAAAAAGCAACTCGATCAACTCACCCTACCACAGCTTTCTAATACTATTGCTAAAAATGAAAGTCTAGTACTCATTAAGACAAGTTCTGGTAATATCAAAATTAAGCTGTTCAATCACTACGCACCACTTGCCGTTGAAAATTTCTTAACACATGCCAAACAAGGTTATTATAACAACACGACATTTCATCGTGTTATAAAAGACTTTATGATTCAAGGTGGCGATCCTAAAGGCGATGGTTCGGGCGGTGAATCAATTTGGAAGAATAAGAATAGTAAAATAGATAGTGGCAATGGCTTTAAAAATGAGATATCCACATCTTTATATAATATTCGTGGTGCACTTTCAATGGCTAACGCGGGTACTGATACAAATGGTAGCCAATTTTTCATTGTTCAAAATGGTGATGATCAATCCAGTAAGTTAGATACTAATAATTATCCAAAAAAGATTATTGATGCCTACAAGCATGGTGGTTATCCTAGCCTTGATGGTCAATATACAGTTTTTGGTCAAGTGATAAGTGGTATGGATATTGTAGATAAAATTGCTAATGCTAAAACAAAAAATAATCAGCAAAAAGAACAATCCCAACCAATCAATCCAGTTAAAGTGACAAATATAGATATTTTACAGGAAGCAAAATAAAAAGACATGCTCTTAGCAGCATGTCTTTTTATTAATCTCTATCAAGCGTTCTTGCAACTAAAACATCTATCTCAGATGTCTTCGTGACAAAGGCAGGTACTGTACCGGACATGGCACGCTGCATCCGATTCATACCAGTTTCACCCACAACAATTAAATCATTGTGATGATCTTTAATGAATCCCCGAGAAATAACTTGTTTAGGAGAACCAAAACGAATATGAATGTCAACATCTTCATGACCCAAAGCTTTAGCATACTTGTAGGCCTTATTAATGTACTCCTCAGCTTCTTGCTCCAGCTGATAGATAATATCGCTATTCATAACAATCGTACCAAAGTAGCCACCGCCAGTTGTGTCCACAACTGTTAGAATATCAATATGTGCTTCAGGGGCAAAATTATGTGCAACCTCAATTACTTTATTCGAGATATCTGAACCATCAATAGCAACTAAAACATTCTTATAAACTGTCATAATATTCTCCTACCTGTATCTCTTATTTAATTCTATTCTACAACTTTGAAAGCAAATTTGAAAGCGTTTCCATAAAAATTACACTAATTTGTGAAAAAATGTTTATAGAAGTGTTTATTTATCAATTTTCCCTATACTTGCAGTATACTAAAAATCAAAAGCAAAGTGAGTATTTATATCGAGAAGGAGAAGTAATTATGTCTACACAGAATATTCCTGAAATTACAACAGAGTTAAAAAAAGACATTGTTAAAGTCCCTCCGGTCATCAGACAAGCCAGTGGCATTAAAATTTTTGGTAAAAAAATACGATCTATTATATTTACCACAGACATCGCTATCATTCGTAATACTGATGCAGATGCTGTTATTGCCGTTTATCCTTTCACACCACATCCCGCTATTACTAAAAGTATTATCGAAGCAGCTGATATTCCTGTCTTTTCCGGGGTCGGCGGTGGCTTAACTAATGGTTCTCGATCAGCATTTATGAGCTTATTTGCTGAATCACAGGGATCTATTGGGGTTGTCATGAACGCACCCACCCCACTGGAAACTATTCGCCAAGTGGATACAACAGTTGATATCCCCATTGTTAGCACTGTAACATCTATTTATACACCAATTGAAGATAAGTTAAAAGCAGGTATCGCTATTATCAATATTAGTGCAGGCAAAAAGACAGCCGAAACCGTTCAACATTTTCGAAATATCTATCCTGATTTACCAATTATTGCAACTGGTGGACCGACAGATGAAGATATAACGAGCACTATTGCTGCTGGTGCTAATGCAATCACTTATACACCACCTACTAACGGACAATTATTTAAAGAAAAAATGGAGAGTTACCGTAAAAAAGAGTTACCTCATCAATAAAAAAGCTACCTTTTCTAAGGTAGCTTTTTTATTTGTATTTATTTTCCAAATTACTCATCCATTTACCCAATACGATACCTAAAATAAATAATACAATACTGATGATAATTGCCAAAAAGTCAAAGCCACTATAATCAGCAATTGGTGGTAATACAATAAGCACAGTTGATGCTACGACAATACCTAAAATAAAATGTGATACTTTAGAAAAGAAACGCTGATATAAGAAACTCATAATTTTTGAAAAGAAGGCCATGGTCAAGATACCACCAATAGCAATGGGAATAAATACGCCTAAGTCTGCTCGCTTGAACCCATTGAGCATTGGATTGAATAATCCCAAATATAACAATAAGTTAGATGGACTTAATCCTGGCACAATAACACCTAGTGCAATAAGCCCACCTGCTAACATCCACGAAAAAAAATTAACGGGTAATTGTCCGAACAAATGTGTCATATTGTATAAAAATAAGCCACTACCGATAGCCGTTCCAATCAACCAAAGCCAATCGCTCTTTTTCCGACCATCACGCCCACTATCTTTAAACATAGTGGGTAATGTACCAACAATAGCGCCCGCAAATCCCCACAAAACCATTGCTTTATAATGGGTTAATAAATATTCTAAGGGGCTACTTAGTAAAATAATACCGACAATACCACCTAAGCCAACCGGTAAGAAGAAACGAAAATCATGCTTAAAATTTTGGCGGAAATGAGCCAAAAAATTCAACATTCTTTCGTATAATCCTAAGATTGCTGCTAAAACGCCACCAGAGACTCCTGGTAAAATAAAACCCAATGCGATAAAAACACCTTTAATAAATCGAATTAACCAATTTTTAACTACTTTTTGTCTCATTTTGTCCTACCTTACTTATATGACATACTGCTACATCATATGTATTGATTGCGTACTATTTAATAGCAAAACGTAATCCCTTAGGATAAAAGTTTTTAATTTGCCCATTAACATACTTACCAAATCCAGCACCATTCCCATTCATTGTCATGAGAACCCATCCCTTTTTGAAATCCCCTTCGACATTCAAAACATCTCCATGAACAAATTGGCGCCACTGCGCATCATTCATTTCATAATACTGTTGGAACTGATGTGGTGCTAAAGCCAATGCAAGCGCATGAGCAGGCTCAAAACGCTTTGTCTTAAAGCTACCTAGCTCTAGTCCAACACGTAAAATACGCATGCCTTTAATACTAGGCGCCCCAGTGGGTGCTAGGTAAACATGGTCACCAAATAAAATAAGCCTATCTTCAGCTAACTCAAAATCAATCAGCGTGTCTTTAATAAATGCTGTCAATAAGTCACGTTGTTGTGCCGTTAAACTGGATGATTGTATTGTTGTAACGTTGGCATCACTCGTCACTGTATCTGTTGACAACTTTAATTTAGCAACAAAATGTCCCTCACCCTCTAAAAGGTGTGGCCATAATCGTGCGGTCCCTTTTAATTCAGTCATATGCGTTGTTTGGCTATGGTCAGAAATTCCTGAAACATACTGACTATCTGCCCATTCTGGACGGCCATCAGCTATGCCATTAACTTTCTCAATCGGCACAACACTGAAATCAGGATATTCCGATAATAGCCAAGCAATCATCTGTTCATCTTCTTCTGGTGCAAAAGTACATGTGGAATAAACAAGTTCGCCACCTGGCTTCAACATTTTAACTGCTTCAGCCAAAATATCACGCTGTCTTTGTGCGCATTCTGCTGGATAACTTTCAGACCAATAGCTTATCGCATCGGGATCTTTTCTAAACATGCCTTCACCAGAACAAGGCGCATCAATTAAAATTTTATCAAAAAATTGTGGTAATTTCGCACTCAATTCTTCAGGCTTTTGCGAACTAACAATACTGTTGTAAATACCCATTCTCTCGATATTTTCATTCAATATTTTAGCTCTGTTGAGAAATATTTCATTGGTCCACAATAAACCATCTTGTTGCATAAAAGCTGCTAAATGAGTCGATTTACCACCCGGTGCAGCAGATAAGTCCAGAACTTTTTCGCCTGGCTGAGGTTGCACAACCTCACCGACAAATTGCGCCGAAGGTTCCTGAGAATAAACGACACCATTAGTATGGTCAACGCTGCGTCCTGAAACAGACCCAAAATGTCCCCATTTACCATACGGTACCTGACCATTATCTGGTGTGGTATACAATTGTGTTTGATTTTTTAAAGGATTAACACGATAAGCCTTCTGTGTTGAATGTGTGAAGCTCGCAAAAAAAGCTGTTGCTTCATCACCTAATAAGCGTTCATATTTATTTTTATAGCTTTGTGGCAGTGTCATTAAAATTATCTACCTCTTCATAAGTCGGAATCGATGGTATTGCCCCTGCACGTGTTACAGCTAAAGCACTCGCATACGTTGCCCGAGTTACTGATGCATCAATATTTGTAAAATCTTTATTTAATACATTAGCTAGTGTACCAATAAACGTATCTCCTGCCGCAGTTGTATCTTGTGCTAATACTTTTACAGGATCAACAAACCAGCGTTTCGTTCCTTCCGCAACAAACGATCCAGCACCACCTAGTGTGATAATCACACGTGGTACGCCAGTCGCTAATAGTTTATCAGCAACGCGGTTTAAGACGCCCTCATCTGGTATTACTTTGATACCAGAAAGTAATTGCGCTTCCGTTTCATTTGGTACAATCACGTCAGTTAATGCAGCTAATTCTGGTGTGATACTGTATACTGCTGGTGCGGGATTTAAAATTGTTTGAACATTATAGGCTTTAGCCATAGCAAAAGCCGCTGTAATCACCGCCAAAGGTACTTCAAATTGTGCAACTAAAATATCAGCTTTTGCAATAATATCTCGTGCTGCTTCAACGTGATCCAGTGTCAGGGCCTGGTTGGCACCACCATGAATCATAATAGTATTTGCACCGTTTTCTTGCAACATAATATAAGCAGAGCCAGTAGGCACATCACTTTTAACCGCCACTTGATCAACATTCACCCCATTTGTCAGCAAGGTTGTCTTCATAAATTGACCATTTGTGTCATTTCCAACGGCACCAACAAAAAAGACATTGGCGCCCTGTCGAGCAGCTGCAACTGCTTGATTGGCGCCCTTGCCACCTGGCGCGGTGGTGACATCTTGTAGTGCCATTGTTTCGCCTTCAAATGGCATTCTTGGCATTTTTAAAATGTTATCGACATTTAAGCTGCCGAGTACAACGATATTCTTAAGCATAGCGTCCATCCAAATTGATTATTAACCTTACTATCATATCATGTTTCGAAATAAAACTGGATACGTAAGCTTATATTATGTACAAATAAAAAACAGGCATTATGCCTATTCTTTTTGTGTATTTAATACTTCTAAAATGGTATTCAATACACCATCATGTTCGTTATCACTAACTGCAACATTAAAGTCGTGATCAAATAATGCAGGATCACTATTTGGCATTGCATAAGGATGGCCTACAAAATCGAGCATCTCCATGTCATTTAGGCCATCCCCAAAAGCCATAATTTCATCTGGTTCAATGGATAGCTTGTTAGCAAGATATTGTAAAGCATTTGCTTTATTAACATCAATATTAACAATATCGATAGCACCATACCCAGACGTCGTCACATGTACTTGATGGGGTAACATCAGTCGTACGGCCTGCATAAATTCTGGTGTTTCTTCAGGTTGAACAACAACTGTTGCTTTTAATACTGGCACATCAATTTGCTCAATACGATCTACCACAATCAAATTTTCAAAAAAGTCATTGGCCTTTTTGACAATTGCTGGATCCTCTGGTGCTTGTGATGCCAGCATGAACGATCGATCAGCTGCTGTATAAACAAGCCCCATCTGTGGCGCGGTTTTGAGTTGCTCAACTAAGCTTAAAATAACACTTAAACTGTGTTCTGGCAGACTTTTAACATTCTGGATAATACCGTCTAATACCACTTCCGCACCATTATTTGCGATAAGTTGATACTGTCCTGAAAAGTTAGCAAAATAGGTTGCAACACGTTGCACATGGTTACCTGTTGCCACAACAAAATAGCCATCAAATGTCTTTAACTTAGTTAATACAGTGCTTAATAAGTCTTCGTTAAAAGTTTTATCAGCTCTTAAAAACGTTGCATCTAAATCAGTTGCGATTAACTTAATCATATTTACTCCATACCTTTAATTGTGTTCATCAATAATTATTTTGTCATACATCGCTGATTGCAAAATATTTTCACTTTTAATTATCTCATAATCATACGGATTAAGGCGAATCGATTGAAGATTCACTGCGTAATCATTCAAAAAATACAATAATTGGCGATTCACATTACCTTGATGATCGAGTATGCTATTTATCAACGTGAGTTGGGTGTCTGCATTTTCTGGTAAATACTGTGCTAATTCAATCTGCGTCATATTCACCTGATGGCTTGCTATTCGATCTGTTAACATTTGCCTAAGATAATCTTGTCGTTGATTAAAGATATTATCATCTCTTATAACAAGATTTGCTTGCCCTTGATCGTACATTTGTCGTAGTACTACATCCGATTGGCCAAAATAAAAATCACTAGATAGAACAGCCCCTTCGCTAAAATATTGCCGGGCAAATAATTGACCATTTCGCTGATAAACATCTTGATAATCGATTTGTTCATCTTGATCTAACCAAGTAACTGACTGAATGCGTCGGTTACTGGCCATAAACCATCTCATCTGAGCCACAACATGACCTTGACTGATGATTTGCTTCGTTAGATTGCTCTGAATCACCAATTGCGCATCATTTGGTACGTTTAATTGTGACCACCACATCCCCTGATATGGTTGATAGGTTTGTAAATACTGTTGTGCATAAACATCATAAACTTTTTCTGGTGGTAAACCCATCTGTTCAACTAAATATGTTGCATCTTCATGCGGTGTTAAAAACCACAATTCATCACTTTTGCCATCTTTTATGCGCTGGATTTGCCACTGAACACTATCCAAATGGCATTGCGTCAAATCTTTAATCAATTCTATCCTCAATCGCCTACCCCCATCAATTCAGCCCATTTTTGTGTTACACGATTGCTTGAATACTGTTGTGCTGTTTGGATTGCACCAACAGATAGCTTCGGATAGTTATTTGATACCATTACTTTAACCATAGCCTGTACTAAGTTTTGAATATTTTGTTGAATATCAGATGACTGATTAGAAAAGATGACATTAGCTAAATAGCCATTCACACCATCTTTAATCAAATGCTGAGCACCATATGTATTCGCATAACTGACCACAGGTAAACCCTGACTGAGTGCTTCCAAATAAGTTAACCCAAAGCCTTCTGAATAAGATGCCGATACCAATGCATCATATTCATTCAAAACAATTAAAAAATGATGCGTCGTTGGCATTAAATGTACCGTATCTGAAAGATTTAGTTTTAAGATTAATTTTTTTAACCTCTGATTGTCATCACCATCACCATAAATTGTCAAAGCTACCGAGTAATTGTTCTGCTTCAATTGCTGAATGGCGTAAATAATATGATCAATATGCTTTTCTGGATGTAATCTTGAAGCTGTCACAAATTGAAAGACATTCTGATGAACCTTTCGTGGTGTCTTAATCGCTCTGGCATAGCCAGCAGGAATCGTTTTGACCATTGCTTTTGTTTGCTCATGATCAAGACCAATGGTTTGCAGATTTTCTATAACCTGTTGTGTCTGACCCATTGTCGCCGTAATAATATGGTCAAACATTTTAGCATGGTCAAATAAGTATTGATAGTGCTGATTAAATAGCAATTGTTGTTGCTTTATACCAAAAAAATGTTGTGCATGTATCACTTGGGTTATGGTAATCATAGCACCTGCTGCTTTCAATCGAATCAGTGCTTCTTGATTATCCACACCACGATCAATGATATAATGCCCATTTGAAAAAGTTTCATTAACCTTTTGATAAAAAAATGATAATAGCCCTTCGAAATTTTGAAACCAGTAATTCTGGTCTTCAAAGTCAAATAACCGAAAACTTGTTGCGTGCCGTCCAGATACCCTATTCACTTGATAATGCCACATCAAGCGATGTGTCCCATTGGTTAAAATGACACGATCAATATCATGAACTACCTTTCCTGTATCATGATCAATACGGTAGTGATAATAAAGTGTCGTCGTATAGTGCCTGGTATTATGAATGACAGATAATTTAAGATGTTGCTGATCATCATAATAGTCTTTTTGGTCAAATGCCTGAGATACAGTTAAACCTTTTTTCAAATATGTTACTGGATCCTCACTCAAAAAATATTCATATAAATTGATTATTTCTCGATTCTTTAACTGCATCTGTTGGATACTTTTATCTAAATTCGGCAAAAAGTCTGTCAAGATAAATTTAAAAGGCCATTGTTGCTGATTAAAGATATCTGCACGGTAAAACTGTGCGTATTCAACACCGCTATTTAACTGATGAATTCCTTTATTCACAAAAAAATACATGCATTTTCCTCAAATTGACTATGTCTTTATACTTACTATTTTACTATAAAAACAAACAAAAAAGCTGGAACCGAAGTTCCAGCTTTTTTAGTAGCTCGTGAGAGAATCGAACTCTCGATTCCGCCGTGAAAGGGCAGCGTCTTAGCCACTTGACCAACGAGCCATGGTCAATTACGTTGTTCGTATCAAATAACTATATTAGAATACCAAGAATATACGGGCTCGTCAATACTTTTTTTGAAATTAATGATTTTTTCTGAAAACAGCGACAGTTTCAACATGCGTTGTTTGTGGGAACTGATCCAATGGCTGAATATCTCCATCAATGTGATATCCAGCAGCTATGATTTGAGCCGCATCTCGTGCTAAAGTAGCAGGATTACAACTAATGTAAACAAAAGTTTTTGTATCCATATTACTAATGGCTTCAATAAGGTCTTCTGTCAACCCTTTGCGTGGTGGATCAACAAATACAACATCAGGTTTTAAACCTTCTGCCGCCCACTGTGCCATTTGTTCTGGTGCATCTTTGGCAATAAATGATACATTACTAATTTGATTATTTTTGGCATTTAGTTGCGCATCTACTACTGCTTGCTGTACTATTTCAACACCATAAACTTTTTTAACACGGTTCGCAATAGACAAAGTAATTGTACCAATACCTGAATAAGCATCTACCACAACATCTTGAGGCTTTAACTGTGCTTTATCAGCTGCTAGCTGGTACAGTACGGATGTTGTCTGCGGATTCACTTGGTAAAAAGAATTCGGTCCAATCACAAAATCTAAATCAAGTAACTGATCGTGAATGTGGTCTTCTCCCCACATCACGCGATTGTCTTCACCCATAATAACATTTGTCATTTTATTATTAACATTGTGAATAAGACTTTTAAGTTCCGGTAACTGTTCACGTAATTTTTTAATAATAATATCACTACCCAGCAACTTTGCCGTATGAGTAATAATAACAACCATCAATTCATGTGAATAATAACCTCGGCGCACCATAATATGTCGTATGGTACCTTTTTTAGTATCTTCATCATAAGCAGAAATTTTAAGTTCTCTTAATACGTCCCGAACAATGCTTACTGCTTCATCAATTTTAGGATCTTGAATGTAAAAATGATTCGTCGGTACTAGCTTATGAGAACCACGACGATAAAAGCCAGTCTCTAACTGACCATTAATTTCTTGGACAGGCACTTGTGCTTTATTACGATATGCTGTGGGATTCTCCATACCGATAGTTGGTGCAACAGTGACGTCGATATTCATTTTTTTAAACAATTGTTGTACTTGATTTTGCTTGAACAACAACTGTGCTGAATATTTCAAATTCACTAATGGTGCGATACCACTGGTAATCAAAGCTTTATTTTTATTTTCAACACGATCGGGGGATGCCTTTAGACGTTTTACAAGTCGGCCAAAAGCATAGCTCTTCAGTACTTTGGTGATACCAACCTGTATTAATTCTCCAGGTAAGGCATCAGGTACAAAGACAGGGTATTGATCTATTTTAACAACGCCCATTCCTTGATAAGTGATATCTATAACTGTTGCTTCAATTGTTTCATTCTTTTTGACGGGTGCACCGCCTTTTGCCTTCATTACTCGATTTATTTTTGCCATATACTTATCCTTCACCTTAATATTCTTTACTTAATTAAAAATAGTTACTAACAAATTACTTGCCAGTAACTGATCACTTACTTTTCAAACTTTTTGGCCTCTTCGGCTAAATGACGTTCTACCTCACTATCTCTGTCAGGTTCAGGCAAACGCGACATTGCACTCAAATTAGCAACTAATTCAATATGCCGTGGCATATCTGTAAAAGCCATAGGTGCATCACCACCATATTCACCATCAATATTAACTTTCATCTGATCATTAGTAAGTGGCGTAATCTTGACTTGATTCGTTTTCTTATAAATTAACTGTGGATCGTCAATATGCTTGCCACCGTTAATCATTTTAGCGACAATAGTCAATATTTGCGCTAAATTGGATTCCTTAACAATGAGCAGTGTGAAATAACCGTCATCCAACTTGGCATCAGGTACAATCGATTCGAAACCACCAACAGAATTCGTTAAAGCTAAGAAAATCATAGATGTTTTGCCTGAATACTCACCATCATCATATTCAACTTTAACATTAACTGGTTTAATTCGTGTTAATAATTCAGCACCTTTAACTAAATATGCTAAATAACCATACAACGACTTCATCAAAGAAGGCACTGCATAAGTTACTTCACTAATGGTACCTAGTGCCGCGATATTCATGAAATATTTTTCTTGATTATCTTTAGTAATCTTACCAATATCCATGTGAATCGTTTCTTTCTTTAAAATCACTTTAGCTGATTCCAAAGGTTCATCTCGCGGCAACTTTAAAGCTCGTGCATAGTCATTCGTCGTACCTGCTGGAATAACAGCCAACAATGGTCGCTCATTCAAAGGTGCCAAACCATTCACCACCTCATTAATCGTGCCATCACCACCAGCCGCCACAATCAAATCAAAACCTGCCTTTGCCGCACGCTCTGCTTCTTTAGCAGCCGACATTGGCTCCGGTGTTGTCGCAAAAGTGCTGGTTTCGTAACCAGCTGATTCGTAGACAGCCAAAATATCTAACATTTCACGCTTAATTGCTTCGCGTCCCGCTGTTGGATTATAGATAATTCGTGCTCGTTTCATAACGTTACTCCCATTGTTTATGTACACCAACCAGATAGTCTGTTCTGGTTGGTTTTTTAAAATTAATACTTATCGCTCATTTAAAGCTTGCATCAATATTTTATTGACAACACCAGGATTGGCTTGCCCCTTAGTTGCTTTCATAATTTGACCAATCAAGAAACCAACAGCGCGATCTTTTCCACCCTTAAAATCTTCAATAGACTGTGGGTTATTATCCAAAATCTCATTGATAATTGGTGTTAATTGTGCGGGATCACTTAATTGCACAAGGCCATGTTGATGTGCATATTCTGCAGGATCTTCACCAACCATGATAGCTTCAAATACTTTCTTAGCTTGCTTGGTTGAAATGGTACCATCTTCAATTAACTTAACCATGCCGGCAAGATGCTCTGGTGTTAATTGTGTATCTGGTAGTTCAACTTGGTTCTTATTCAAATAGGCATTCACATCGCCAATCAAGTAATTAGCAACACGCTTAGGTTCTCCACCACTCGTCACAGCTTGATCATAAAAATCAGCCATTTCCATTGTTTGTGTCAAAACATCTGCATCATATTGTTCAATACCTAATTCAGAAACATAACGCTGACGACGATCATTAGCCGATTCTGGCAATGATTGAGCCACTTCAGCAATCCAATCTTGGCTAATTGCAATTGGTGCCAAATCGGGTTCTGGGAAGTAACGATAATCATCAGCACCTTCCTTAACACGCATCAAAATTGTTGATTTTGTTGGTTCGTCATAACGACGTGTCTCTTGACGAATCGTACCACCACTCATCAACACACGTGCTTGGCGTTTTTCTTCAAATGCCAATGCGTTATAGACATAGTTAAATGAGTTGATGTTCTTCATTTCTACTTTAGTACCATAAGTATCAGATCCATACGGACGTAACGATACATTGACATCTGCACGCATTTGACCTTCTTGCATCTTAACATCAGATACACCGGTAAATTGAACAACCTTACGTAATTGTTCTAGATAAGCTTTGGCTTCTTCTGGAGAAGATAAATCTGGTTCAGAAACAATTTCAATCAATGGCGTACCCTGACGGTTTAAGTCGACATAAGAATAACCATCAGTGCCATGAGTATTCTTACCCGCATCTTCTTCAACGTGCATTTCAGTAATACCAATACGTTTTACTGTACCATCATCTAGCGTAATATCAATATATCCATTCGTACCAATAGGTGTCTGAGATTGTGTTGTTTGATAGGCTTTTGGGTTATCAGGATAGAAATAGTTTTTACGATCCCAACGAATAAATGGTGTAATATCAGCATGCAAGGCCATAGCAACCCGCATACCAAATTCAATAGCACCTTTGTTGGCGACTGGCAAAACTCCGGGATAACCAAAATCAATCGCATTAGCATTTTCGTTAGGTTCAGAACCAAAATGTACCGGTGAGGGTGACAATAATTTAGAATTAGTCTTCATCTCAACGTGGACTTCAAGACCAATAGTTGTTTCAAAGTTAGACATGTTGTGTGGACCCCCTCTTAATATTCCTTTGCAATGTCAGGCTTCTTTTCGAACAAACGACTAGCTTGTTCAAAGGCATATCCTGTTTGGTAAACAGTCGACTCGTCAAATGGTTTTCCAATAATTTGTAAGCCAACTGGTAAATTATCAACAAAACCAGCATTCACTGACATACCAGGCAATCCAGCCAAGTTCACGGGAATAGTCAGAACATCAGCTAAATACATAGCCGTTGGATCATCAATTTCTTCACCAATACCATAAGCAACAGTTGGTGCAGTCGGTCCTACAATCACATCATAGTCTTCAAATACTTTGTTGAAATCTTCAATAATCAAAGTACGAATCTTGGCTGCTTTTTTAAAGAATGCATCATAAGCGCCAGCAGATAATGAAAATGTGCCTAACATGATACGTCGCTTAACTTCATCACCAAATCCTTCAGAACGTGTTTTTACATACAAGTCTTCCAAATTTTTAACATCATCAGCACGGAACCCATATTTGACACCATCATAACGTTGTAAGTTAGATGATGCTTCAGAGGACATAATAATATAGTATGCTGCAACACCATACTTGGTGTGTGGCAAGCTCACTTCGTCCACGGTAGCACCTAAGGCTTCGAGTTGTGCAATGGCAGCTCGAACGGTAACAGAGACACGTTCGTCAATACCTTCACCAAAATACTCTTTGGGAACAGCGATTCTGAGGCCTTTAACATCCCCAGTTAACTTGCTTGTAAAGTCAGGAACTTCACGTGTCGCCGAAGTAGAATCTCTTTGGTCATGACCAGAAATAGTATTCAATACCAAAGCATTATCTTTAACCGTTCGTGTAAATGGACCAATTTGATCTAATGATGAGGCCATTGCAAATAGGCCCCAACGTGATACACGACCATATGTTGGTTTCATACCAACAATACCATTGAACGCTGCCGGCTGACGAATTGATCCACCAGTATCAGATCCCAAGGCGAAAGGCACTTGCCCACCTGCTACAGCTGCAGCAGACCCGCCTGAAGAGCCACCAGGAACTTTAGTGTGGTCCCAAGCATTGGTTGTGGTCTTGTAGTAAGATGTCTCGGTTGAACCACCCATGGCAAATTCATCCATGTTAGCTTTTCCAACAGAAATAGCACCCGCCGCATTTAATTTGTCAACAGCCGTTGCTGTGTAAACCGGCTTAAAGTCTTTCAAAATACGTGATGCGGCACTCGTCTGAATGCCCTTAGTTGCCATATTATCTTTCAGACCAAGCGGAATACCGGCCAAAGCATTGTCAAATTGTCCTGCTTTATCCAAAGCTTTTGCTGCTTCTAACGCAGATTCAGGATTCGTTGTAATAAAAGCATTAAGTTGATCATCAGTAGCTTTAATATTGTCTAATGTGGCTTGTACCAATTCAGTTGCTGTTGTTTCTTTGTTAACAAGCTGTTGATGCAATGATGTCAAATCATGATCAAAATAATTCATTGTCATTAATTTTCTCCCTCATCTAAAATAGCCGGTACTTTAATTAACCCAGCTGCCTCTAATGGCGCATTTTTAAGCAATTCTTGCTTTTGTTGCCAATTATCCGCAACATCCTCACGCAAAATGTTGACATTTTCTGTAACTGAATACGTTGGTTCGACATTTTCCGTATTAACGGTAGCCAAAGTATCAAAAATATTTAAAATATCACTCAATTGTGTTGTAAAATGGTCAAGCTGTTCATCATTAAATGATAATTTAGCTAAACCAGCAACGTGAGCAACTTCTTCACGCGTGATTTTTTCTTTCATAATGACTAAGTGTTGCCGTAAAATCAGTAAATAAATGCTGATATATCAATACGTGCAACACTTTTCCTCCCTTTTAGATATCTAATCCATTCTAGCATATTTTATATAACATAATAATTGGAATCATCAAAAAATAACAATAAGTGGTGATTAAATATTTTTTATTTTAACGTGTTAAATAAAAAATACCCAACCGGGTATTTTAAATATTATTTTGCTGTGCTAATCAACGCTTTAATGTCGTCAACTTTGTCCAAATGTTCCCAAGGTAAATCAACATCTGTTCTACCAAAATGACCGAAGGCAGCTGTTTGCTGATAAATCGGACGACGTAAGTTCAAATGGTTAATAATTGCCAATGGTCGGAAGTCAAAGAGCGTCTCAACGGCCCGACGTACTAACGCGGCGTCAACATGTCCCGTACCAAATGTTTCAATATTTAGTGATACTGGGCGGGCAACACCAATAGCATAAGCAACTTGTAGTTCCAAACGATCAGCCACACCAGCAGCAACTAAGTTTTTGGCAACATACCTTGCAAAATATGCGGCTGAACGATCAACTTTAGTTGCATCTTTTCCAGAAAATGCACCACCACCATGATGTGCAGCACCACCATAAGTATCCACAATGATTTTACGGCCTGTTAACCCAGAATCTGCCTGAGGGCCACCCAAAACAAAACGACCGCTTGGGTTAATATAAAAAATTGTATGATCATCTACTAACTCAGCTGGCAAAACTGGATCAATCACATGTTGCTTAATATCTGTACGTAACTTTTCAAGTGTTATATTTTCATCGTGTTGTGTTGACAAAACAACAGCTGCAATGCGTTCCACCTGCCCGTCATCGCCAATTTCGACACTTACTTCAGCTTTAGCATCTGGTCGTAAATAATCGAGTTCACCGCTCTCACGTACATCGCGAATTTTTCGCATAAGTTGATGAGATAAGGCCAATGCCAATGGTATATAACCTTCTGTTTCATTAGTAGCGTAACCAAAAATAAGACCTTGGTCACCTGCACCTAACTGTTCAGGATCATCATCAGCTTGATCAACAGCATCAGAAATATCTGATGATTGCTCAACAATACGATTAGATACGTTAACAGAATCAGCACTAAAGCCCAATTCTGGCTTGTCGTATCCAATTTCACGAATCTTATCAGTCGCAATTTGGCGGACATTAACATAAGCTTTGGTTGATAATTCACCAAAGATAGAAACATCGCCAGTTGAAGTTGTGACTTCAACAGCACTACGAGCATCAGGATCTTGCTCCAAAACAGCATCTAAGATCGCATCCGCAATTTGATCAGCGATTTTATCTGGATGTCCTGCAGAAACAGATTCTGATGTGAAATACTTAGTCATTTTGTTCTCCTAATATACCTAAATGGTATTTTTTAACAAAATAAAACGCGCTCGATAATCGAACGCGCAGAACGTGTCGACTATCTTACAGAAGTACCACCGCGCTGTGCCGGTTGGTGTAGGGTCATTGTGCTGTATCACTCACCTACTCTAGATAGCTCGTTTTAAATTGTATACACATGATAGCAAAATATGAAAAAAAATGCAATTGGGTAAAACGTTACAAAAAAGAAAACTTATAGTTACAAAAAGTAATGTAAAATAATTACCGATGACATTAAGGCGGAAAAAGTATGGACAATATTAAGACAGACAAAAATAATTATGATTTTCAAAGGCAGCAATTACCAGATGGCAGAAAAATGCCTCGACGTTTTTCACTCAACGCATTTGATCATCGCCCATTTGAGCAATTTGCCCGTCTAGATAAAATGGATTGGCGTTTTTGGACCCCACTAGTTGTTATTGTTACATCCTTAAATATTGTATGGTGGTATCTGCCGTTACACTATTCTAGCCATACGTTGCAAGTGCCGTTCACTTGGCAACTCGCACCAATGATGGGCTACACACTGACAACAAGTATTGCGATTGCATTGATTATTACGCAAAATTTTAGAAGTTATTTAAGCTATCTGTTCATTGTCCTGGGCACCTTATTTACTTTCACGTCATTAATTCAAACACGTCAAGAAATATTTTGGCTATTACTTCTATTTAATGCGTTACTCATTATCATTCAACAATTGTGGCTAGGTATTCAAAATATTTTAGGTTTATTATTATTCGGTGCTTTAGCTACCTTCACAATCCCTATCGCCTTATTTTATGTTCAAAATGACTTTATTACACAACGATTCCTCATTTATCTATTACCTGTATTTTTCAGCTTTTTCTTCTACTTCACACCTATTATCATGCCGAACCCAAACGGTCGGAAATTGAGTATTCTAACGGTTGCATTATTCATCGTAGCTATCTTTAGTCATCATGTAGATTTTGGTATCATTTTCATCTTATTATTCAGTTGCGCTGCTTTTATTCTCCAATTTACTAAAGCTAAAATTGGGAATTGGCAAAATATGCTCTACGTTTTATTACAAATGATATCCTTAATTATCATGTATCATTAAAAAAAGCTCACAATTGTGAGCTTTTTTTTAACCATTGATCTACTAATACTGATGTATCATATTGTGCCGTATTACCATCAATCCAAATTAATCCAGCAATCTGATGGCGCAAATATGTAAGCTGTCGCTTGGCATACCTTCTAGAATTTTGCTGGAGTTGTTGTTTTGCTACAGCTAACGTTGTTTGTCCTAATAGATATGGAAAGAGTTCTTTATATCCAATTGCTTTCCCTGCCTGTAAATCCGTCCCGCCTTGTTCCAATAGTGTTTTAGCTTCATCGAGCAGACCCATACCCAACATTTTATCAACACGAGCATTAATCCGTTCATATAGCACTTCTCTAGGCCAATCTACACCAACAACTAAAGCATCGTAACTTGGCCGTTCTATATTACTCTTTTGCGCGCTTTGCGCAATGAGTATGGCACGCTGCACACGATACGGATTATGCAAATCAATTTTTGTTAATTGATCTGGTGCAACTTGACCTAACATAGTAACTAATTCTGATAATGACAATGTTTTTAATTTTTGAAGCAGCGCTGTATCGCTTTTTTGATAATCTAACGGCTGTAACCCAAGTAGGGCTTTAATATAAAAGCCTGTGCCACCAACAATAATTGGTAATCGCCCTCGGTGAATAATTTGTTTAATGATTTGATCTGCTTGTTCAACAAATTCAGCAACAGAGTAGGTATCTGTCATATCTAGAATATCAACTAAGTGATGTGGCACTGTAGCTTGTTCTGCCGCGCTGACTTTAGCAGTGCCAATATCTAAATGACGATAAATTTGCAATGCATCTGCCGATATGATTTCGCCATTATATCGCTCTGCCATTTGTATTGCTAAATCACTCTTCCCGGAAGCCGTTGGGCCCATAATCACTAAAATTTGATTCATTATTTCTTACCTTATATATCTGTTTATTTTAAAAGTACAATTATTCTAGTAGTATAGTGAATGACAATATATCCTGTATCTCATTAATCCATTAGCAAAGACAACCTTAATTCGCTTAAATATGATAACTTTATTATCCCATATAAGCAATATTGATTTACAAAACGGCTAAAATAGTTGATAATAGACTTTAGAAAATCTTAAGAAAGTAAGTGTAACATATGCATATCGTTACACGAGAGACAAATATGAAATCATTTAAAGCTGGTGTTTTTGTTGGTATCCTGAGTTCGGTTGTCGTGGCCGCTGCAAGCGCTTTAGGTTACAAGCACACAGTCGTTAAGCCACAACAAAAAGCGGCTGAACATACTGAAGAAGTCTCAAAGGCAGCGATTCGCAAAAGTGTCTCTGCTCATCAATCACGCTTTTAATATTAAAAAATGGTACCACTAATTGGCACCATTTTTTATTTTGTCTTTTTACCTGTATATTGATCAAAACCACTACGCAAAATGTAGAGATTATCTTTCTTGTATCCCTGCTTTTTTAATAACTTTGCAGCACGTGCGGCATTACGCATATTATCATCATATAAGAAAATCTGCTTGTCTTTACGCAGTCCTGCTTTTCCTTGTGAAAAATTAATGGCTGGAATATTCCGTGCACCCAAAATATGTGAGCGTTTATATGGTTCCTTGTCACGGACATCAATAATTTGTCCATCGTTAGATTGCGTTTCAAATGCTTCTGATTTTAGTAATTGCGCATTCATTCGGGCAGATAAATACATCCATCCCCAACTGGCAACTGACACCAAAATCCATGCCAACGCAAGATAAATAACCATCCAAATAATGTTCATCATTCGACCTCTTCTTAATTATGTCAACGGTAAACATTATAGCATACGCCACATCAATTTTTGCTAATATCCCCAGCAATACACTAAATTTTGAGTCATTATCTAATCGTTACCTCAGTATTTTCTGGTATATTTTCATAAAACCACTTTGCATCCGATACAGATAGTCTAACGCAACCGTGGGAAGCCGCTTTTTTACCGAGTTGTTGACCTTCGGCAGCAATATAATGCCCAGTGTGATCAACTGGTACACTGTGAAAGAGGTAGATACCATGATCCTTCCAAGATACCCAATAATTCGCGCCTTCATCAGATGAGGCATTATAAAAATGTTGGCCACGCTCACCTTGAATGTGATACTGACCGCGTGGCGTAGTATCATTTTTACCAGTCGAACTATACATAGTGTACAAGACCTTTTGATTTGATCTAATATAAACCCGCTGTTTAGCAATCGATACTAAAACGTTAACATGCTGATATTTTTTAAGATCAACATAGGGCTTCTTTTCAGATGATTTCAAATAATAATCACCAGTCATTGGCCGCATACTAGATTTCTGTTGTACGTGATTTGGATGTGACTTCTTCACTGACAAATGTTGAGCAGACGCAGAGGATGTGTGCGAAGTAACCAAACTATGATAGCCACCAATGACAATACCAATGCCAATCATACTTAACACTAAGATGGTCCATTTTTTCATCACACTACCCCATTTCTATTCTCTCATCTTTTTAAGTATATCACGCGTTTTAGTGTTTATTATCATTCGCGATATAATAAAAAAAGTTCTATACCTTTAGGTATAGAACTTTTTAACACTTACTTAGCAGCAAGAATTTGGTCGTATTGTTCACGTGAGTAAACAGATACTTGACGCTTGTCACGACCTTTACGCTCGAACTTTACAACGCCATCTGATAATGCAAATAATGTGTCATCATTACCACGCTTAACATTAACACCTGGGTAGATGTGTGTACCACGTTGACGGTAAATAATTGAACCAGCAGTCAAAGCTTGTCCATCAGCAACTTTTGTGCCTAAACGACGACCAGCTGAGTCACGACCGTTGGCTGAAGATCCGCCTCCCTTGTGGTGGGCGAACATTTGCAAGTTTTCTTGATTTAATAACATGTCTTTTCTCCTTTACAAATGATGCTTACGCGATTGAATCAATCTTCACACGTGTATATGGTTGGCGGTGTCCTTGCTTTGTGTGGGAATGCTTCTTAGGACGGTACTTGAAAGTAATAACTTTCTTTTGCTTACCTTGCTTTTCAACAGTTCCCTCAACTTTAGCACCTTCAACGAAAGGTGTACCAATCTTGCCGTCAACAAGAACAACTTGATCAAAGGTAACCTTTTCACCTTCAGCAGCGTTCAACTTTTCAACGAAAATTGTGTCACCTTCAGTAACTTTATACTGTTTACCACCAGTTACAATAATTGCGTATGCCATTATTGGATTCTCCTTATACTTAGACTCACCATTATAGGCGGCGTGGCCCTAGTCCATCGCATGCTTTAACCTAATCTGAGTGGTTGTAGCTACGCTAACAACTCTCCCAGTGTATCAAAATTATTCATAACTGTCAATTGAACTAAAGTCAAATAAAGACAGTCCTGTTTGTTGTATCGCCCCATGATTAACCCGCCAAACTTCAGAAAATTCTTCTAGTAACTCAACTTGAGATAATGTCATATTTTCTTGTAACCACTTGCCAATGATCCCCCAAAAGCCGGCATGAATAACTTCCCATTGGTAACGCACATGTTGTTGTATGGGTTCCTCAAGACTTTGTGTTTGAATCAACATCTGGTCATGAATATGTGTCATCAAAATATGATAAAAACTAGGATTGCTATTCAAATTTAAAGCAGCATTATAAAAAGCAGCATCTTCACTAATGGCTTTAATAACGAGTGCTAATTGGAATTTTGTCTCAGTATATTGTACTAAATCAGTCACAATTGCATGATTCACTTCAGCTACTAAGTGTGCTTTATTATCATAATACTTATAGAAAGTGCCTCTTGTAACACCTGCTTGTGTTAGAAAAGTCGTCATTGCAAAGTCGGGCTGTGTAACCATCAAAGCTTTTGCTGTATTTCTTATTTTATTCATCGTTTGAATAATTCTGGCATCTGTATTGATCATATCGACCCACTCCTAAAAAATGACATTAAATATTAAGGCCGATACTTTTTCAACTTTTCATCAGTCGTTAAAATATGATTTTGTGGGGCATAGCTTAATTTAATGTAGTTACTAATCATTTGCGCACCAGCAGCCACACAAGCTTTTTGAATCGCTGGAATGAGCATAACTAATTCTTCAAGATCACCTTCAACCGTTGTTTCAAAAGCACCAACTTCATATGACAAACCTGTGCTATCAATTTCTGCTATTGCTGCATCAACTATCTGCAATAGTTCCGTTGTATTCGTGGTTTGTGGTAGTACTTGAATTGCCATTGCCGCATTTGCCATAATAATATTATCTCCTTTATTCTCCTTAACATATGGTGACGTAATGCTTAGATAAGTCACCTATACATCTTTTTGCCAAGGTACAATACACCATCATATATCCCTTTGCTTCATATAATATCATAATCTGCATATCAATGAATTTTAACCATTTTGGTATTGACTCATCTCGATACCACGTTTTTGAGTTAAAAACCAAATAAGCACATCTTTTGTACATCATCAAATTTACGCGTATGCTGAGGATACAATTGGAGCATAACATATATGGAGGTAAGATATGTCGCAAAATAAATTTGACTATGATGTTTTATATATTGGTAGTGGTCATGGCACTTTTGATGGTGCAATTCCACTTGCTGCAAAAGGTATCAAAGTTGGCGTTGTAGAAGCTGGATTAGTTGGCGGTACCTGCCCTAATCGTGGTTGTAATGCTAAAATCAGTTTAGATTCTCCCGTTACCCATCAACGCTACGCCGAAAGCATGCAAAAGATTGTGACGCATCCTGTTCATATTAATTGGCAAGAGAATGTTCAACATAAAAATACGGTTATTCAAAACTTGCCGGGTGCCATCACTGGCATGCTGAAAAATCAAGGTATTACTATTCTTAAGGGTACCGGTCAATTTCAAGACCAGCACACCGTCATTGTTAACGAACAGGCGATTACAGCTGAAAAGGTTGTCATTGCTACTGGATTACATCCACATCGTTTAGATATCCCAGGGACACAATTAGCACATGACAGTGAAGACTTTATGAACCTAACACACCTGCCTGATAACATTGCAATTATTGGTTCAGGTTATATTAGTATGGAATTTGCCACAATGGCTAATGCTGCTGGTGCTAACGTTACGGTTCTAATGCATGGCAAACAAGCATTACGGCAATTCTATCAACCTTTTGTTCAAAAAATTGTCGATGATTTAACGCAACGTGGCGTTAAATTTATTACCCAAGCTGATATTTCAGCTTTTCGACAAGAAGGGCAAAGCTTATGGATTGATTATGGACAAGATCAGTACCTTAAAACAAACTGGATTTTGGATGCTACTGGTAGAGTGCCTAACATTGAGAAGCTAAACCTCGATAAAATTGGTATCGCTTATAACGACAACGGCATTGTTGTCAACGATCATCTACAAACAAACGTAGAAAATATATACGCTTCTGGTGATGTTATTGATAAACAACAACCAAAGTTGACACCAACTGCAATCTTTGAATCGCTTTATCTGACACAACTATTAAGTCAAGCAACAACAGACCCCATTCAATATCCTGTTATTCCTTCTGTTGTCTTTACATCACCAAGAATTGCTAAGGCTGGTATGTCTGTGGCGGCCGCACAAGATAACCATTTCGATATACAAACCGTTGATTTTGACAATGACTGGTATCGTCAGGTAAATAACGAAAAAATCGCAGACAGTCGATTAATATTTGATAATGCACACCACTTAGTGGGGGCCACTGAAGTAAGTGACCAAGCCGACAATGCGATGAATACATTGCTACCTGCAATTGAATTCCAATTTGGTAAAGCGGAACTTTCAAGGTTAATCTATCTTTTCCCTTCGATTTCATCTGCAACTTGGGATCAAATCAAATAACAGCACATTGCTACAAACGCAATAAAAAACACAATCTACCATTGAGATTGTGTTTTTTATTTTTAACCTTGTACCATTTCACCAGAATCAGCATCATAATATCGTAAATGGCCATTTTCATCTAAATGTTCACGACCCTTCACTTGATCGCCATCACTCTCAAAGTACAAATGCTGTCCATTAATAACTTGTGACCCGGTCACAACTTCACCACTCTGATTGAAATATGCCCAAATATTGTGTTTTAAATTAGCAAATCTTGATTGTGCTAAATTACCCGAATTGTCATCATAATAATGTACGTGACCATTGGCATCATTTACTTCACGGCCCTTCACCTGACGGCCATCGTTCATAAAGTATAATTTTTGACCATTGATCGTTTGTTCTCCCGTTACAGCAGCACCATCTACACCGAAATATGCCCATGATCCGTCTGATAACTGCTCAAAGCGATTAACAACCATTTCACCAGAATTTGCATCATAATAATGCAATACACCATTATTATCAGCTACGGCTTTACCTTTTATTTGCTGACCATTCTCGTCAAATAATAGCTTTTGTCCCTTGATTGTTTGATTTCCTGTCATAGCAAGACCATCTGTACCAAAGTATGCCCACACGTTATCACCAATTTGTTCAAAGCGATCCATTACCATGTTACCGGAATCAAGCGCGAAATAACGTAATTGATTATCTGCTGCTTTAATTGCTTTGCCCTTAATTTGGATGCCATCCGCATCAAAGTATTGTGTATATGACTGTCCATCCATAGTAATGGTTGTCAAACCCTTAGCCATCACACCATCTTTATCAAAGTATCGCCATTGCTTGTTCTTATTCATATAGTAACCGTCAATTGACTGCTTACCCTGTTGATTAAAGTAATATGTCTGACCCTGACTATCTTCTAAGAAAGCATCTTGCAACTCAATACCGTTTGGTAGGAAATAATAATTATTGTCTTCAACTTTACGGAAACCATAAGCCATGTAACCATCTTGATCAAAGTAATACCAGTTATTATTTTCATCTTGAATAAATGTGTCTTTAGCTTGATATCCACTCATTGAGTAGTACATCATCCCTTTATCATTTGAGATAAATCCAGTGCTTGTTGGTTCATTCAATAATTGTTTAGGTAAGAATGCTGTACTATTATCTGAAGCACTTACCTTGAAGTATTCATTAGTTGCCCAATCCTTTAGCACGTAATAAGCACCACGGCCTTGAATATTAGTACCATTGAAATACTTAGCTGACCATTCTGTTATTTTTTCATTTGGATTCATTGGTACACCCGTTGAAATTTGATTAATCTTAAATAGTTCAGGATAACGCGACTTTATTTCATCTAAGAAGGCACCACCATATTGTGCCTGATATGCACCACCACCAACGGTTTGAGCGGCATATAGTGTCTTATTAATGACAGAAGTTTGGTCATAAATTCCTGAATTATTGACACGCTGTGCAGTAACTACCTGCTTACCTGTCAAATTGTAAATCTGGTCTGGCACCCAGTCCGCCATCGCTTTGATACCTGTTGTGTGCAAAGCTTTAATAGCTGTTCGTAATTGATCCACTGTTCCATACTTGGTTGGTGTGTTGAAGCCCATGTCATAACGGTCTGTAAAGGCATAACCATTTTGAATGATTGAATCTAAGAAACTACCCTCAGTACTTGAACGATACTGTGGGGCAAATTCAAAATTAGTAATCCCCCAACTTTTATATAAATCAGTATTCTTAGCAATAACCGCATTAGTGTATTCAGATTCTGTTGTTGGAAAGTCTTGGAAGTTAGAGAAACTTTCATAAATCACTTGTGAATCTAGGGCAGCATTAGAATGTAATGTCTGACCATCATTAACACTCTTTGTCTTACTGTCACTTCGTGCATCTTGAGAATCTTTAGCACCCATTGGTACCCATGCTGCTAAATAGCCAGATACTTGTGGGTTTGCAGCACCTTGAATGTCTGATTGATCAAAAATCAATTCACCATTCGCGTTCGTATATTTAATCAAATTAGTCGCAACGGTGGCATCGTTTTGATAAGTTGCCAAGCCATCTTGTGTTGTCAATAATACCGGTCGATAAGCTTGATTACGATGCGCCAATCCCATATTCACAACAACTCTATCTGTCTGGCTTAACTTCAGGTCCGGATTATTGCTTTGAATAACAGCAATACCTTGTGTTCGGGTATTCTTATTACCCTTATCTTTGGCACTCATAGCGCCTTTACCGTAACGTACTGATGTCAAAATACCACGATAGCTATCTGATGCCATATTTGCATCACCTTGCATGTATTGCATATTCATGCTTTGTCCACCAGAAACATACTTCATTCGTGACTTTAGTAAAGTGTCAATAGCATCATAATATGGTGATTTATTAGCCATATACTGGCCGTTATCGGTATATAAGTCACCATAATAAACACGTGGTACTGTGTCTTTATTTGTTAAAATTGTGGCGTATGTGCTTGGAATATTATATTGTGTAAACTCTTTATTTGTCTTAAGTTGATCTGCATTATATATTTCAAAGGCAGCTTTTAATTGATCCATTGTTGGTGTTAAACCATCAGCATTCGGATCAATTTTTTGTTTAATAATTTCGGCAATAACCGTTTGTACTTCACTATCATGTGCGCGAACGAAAGAATAATTCGGACGTGCTGTATTTTCAGTATTATCCTGCGTACGATCAACCAAGCTGTTTGTCAAAAATGGTTCCAAACCGCTTCGCTTGTTCCCATATTGATCCACAGTTGGCATTGTTAATGAATACTTGAGAGATAATCGCAATTTATTATCCATTGATAGTTGATTATCACCATGATCTTTAACATATTCTGCGTCATTATCACTCCAATCTTCTAGGATTGATACGTGTTGGTTAGCAATGGCATCATTTTTGTTAACACCATACGCTGCTTTAAAATAATCAGCCGCAATTTGTAACAAATCAGCGTCCACATTGTCAACAGCATCCACACGAATACTATCAAAATTAGCATCACTATCATTATCAGTAATTGAACCGAAGTTTAGCAAATAGTACATCCAATTTAGCTGTTCTGCTTGCACAACCGGATTTGAATTATCGACATCGTTCGCTAATAAGAAATCATAACCACCTTGAGTTGGATCAATTGTATATGAAGGTGATCCTTTTTGATTTGTTGGTGTGCGATTTAATAAACGATAATCTGAGTTAGCATCAGGCGTCTTGTCGCTATTGACATACAATAACGCGCCCCCCTGCAAATGGTCTTTATCATCACCTGTTGTTTGTGATTCACTGGCAAAGTTCCAATTTGGTTGGCTGTTCACAAAGGTAGCTAAATCGTCCTTTAACCATTGCGTTTGGCCTTCTTGACTAATCTTTTGTTCAATATTTGCTTGAACATCTTGTGCCGCCTGATTCAAAGCATCTTGATTATCTGTTACTTTATAGTCGTTGGCTTGATTAGAAATACCTAAGCTTTTCATATAATTAAGATAGTTAACTTGCGTGGTCTTATCTGGCCACCAGCTCATCAAAATCGGACGTAAATCTTTATCGGTTGAAGGGGTCCAATTTTTACCATCCGCTAATATTTCTTTAGGACGATACCAACTGTCAGCCGTCAAGTATCCGTCAATGGCTTCAAAATTATCAGCAGTTGTTGCATAAGCAGCATTATGCGCTGTGTAGGTATTATTTTCACTAGACAAGCCTTCGCTGAACTGATATTTGTCAGTAGTAACGAGTGCCCCGTCATCCTTGCCAAAATACATTACCTTGCCGTCAATAACAGTCGCAAAATTCTTCTTAGTTTGCCCGTTATCGTCAACAAAATATGTTTTACCATCAATTACTTTAAGATTTTTAGCAGTGTCTGATGTCGTTGATGCCGTTTTGTCTGTTGTTTGAGCTGCTACATCTTGTGTTGCTTGTGCTGCAATCTTATCTGTTGCTGTTGTCTTAGCTGCTGTATCTTGTGTTGCTTGTGCTGTTGTATTAGCTGCTGTATCTTGTGTTGCTTTTACTGCAGTCTTGTCTGTTGCTGTTGTATTAGCTGCTGTATCTTGTGTTGCTTGTACTGCAGTTTTGTCTGTTGCTGTTGTCTGAGCTGCTGTATCTTGTGTTGCTTGCGCTGTAGTCTTGTCTGTTGCTGTTGTATTAGCTGCTGTATCTTGTGTTGCTTGTACTGCCGTCTTGTCTGTTGCTGTTGTATTAGCTGCTGTATCTTGTGTTACTTGTGCTGCAGCCTTGTCTGTTGCTGTTGTATTAGCTGCTGTATCCTGTGTTGCTTGTACTGCAGTCTTGTCTGTTGCTGTTGTCTGAGCTGCTGTATCCTGTGTTGCTTTTACTGCAGTCTTGTCTGTTGCTGTTGTCTGAGCTGCTGTATCCTGTGTTGCTTTTACTGCAGTCTTGTCTGTTGCTGTTGTCTGAGCTGCTGTATCTTGTGTTACTTGTGCTGCAACCTTGTCTGTTGCTGTTGTATTAGCTGCTGTATCCTGTGTTACTTGTGCTGCAGCCTTGTCTGTTGCTGTTGTATTAGCTGCTGTATCCTGTGTTACTTGTGCTGCAGCCTTGTCTGTTGCTGTTGTATTAGCTGCTGTATCCTGTGTT